>JAIRMD010000243.1 GCA_031258915.1 Prevotellaceae bacterium | reverse complement strand
TTATCTATATATATATTGGTGTTTTGTATATAGTGTATATCAAATATTTTATCACTCTGTCTTGTGTGTGTGTGTGTGTGTGTGTGTGTGTGTGTGTGTGTGTGTGTGTGTGTGTGTGTGTGTGTGTGTAAAATCGTACTATGCCGAATAATTTCCGGCATAGCAATATTATTTTTTATAAAAATAGCAGCGCTCATTTCATCTTAACGAATGAAATAAAAATTAATCGAAAAGGAATCGCTCTAAAAATCTCAGGCAAAAATAAGGTATGAAATTGAGGAATCCAAATATTTTATAGCAGCTGTTAGTATAACTTGCGTTAACCTAACAATTTTATCATTGTATTTATTGTTATTTAACCGAGTGGTGTTTTTATTTTCAGTCCGGCGCTGAAGATGTTTTCCTTTGCGCGGGGAGCGGTAATACCTTTAGAAAAGTTGCGGTACTCCAAAGGCGTTTGTTGCTGCTTCTTTTTGAAAAACACCGAAAAATATTCTGCGTTCTCAAAGTTTAGCATAAATGCTATTTCTTTAATCGTATGCTGGGTTGTCCATAGCAGCTCTTTAGCGTATTGCAGCTTGAGCTCCTGAATGTACTGTATGGGCGCAAAGCCTGTATACTCTTTGAACGTTTTGCGAAAGCACGAGTAGCTCATGCCCAGCCGTTCGGCAATTATCTCCGGGGTAATTTTTTTGCCCACGTGCTCCAGCATGATGAGCCGGGCTTTGTCAATTTGCTGCTGCACCTGCTTATCCAGAAAGTTCATTCCTTTATTTTTTGAGTACGCCAAGCCTATTAGCAGGTTGGCAATTCCCGAAAGCACCTGCTGAAACCCCGGTCGCTGCTCTCGCGCCACGTCCATTGCCTTGTGGTAGAGGCGCACAAGCTCCTCGTCCATGCCCACCTCAAAGATAGGCTTTGACTTTAGCAGAAAACCTTTTTCCAGCCTCATGTCCATCGTGTAGCCCTTGCAGCCGATGAAATACTCGCTCCACCCCGTTTTTTCCGATGGGTAGTAGGTGTGCCATTCTCCGGGGAAAAGTAAAAACATCATTCCCTCCTTTACGGCGGTTGAACGCTGGCTGACGGAGCAAAATTTGCCCCTGCCGCGGGTAATGTAGACCAGCTGGTACTCGTTCAGCACGCGCCCACGGTTGGGGCTAAAAAGGTAGGATTTGGGGTGGTATTGGGGAGGATACTTTTCGTTGGGCGTAATATCCTGAAAACCTATGGAGCAAACCGTCAACCCCCAGTGCAGGTCATGTTCGCTCGCTATCAGGTAGCGGCTATTTTTTTCTGTTTCCATGCAAAAAAAAAATCAAAAATTACAGTGATTAAATCATTATTTTAATTTCATAATTTTCAAAATAAGCCCATCTTTGCTACCGTAAATCAAATGGCAGCTGAAAACCGATGCAAGAAAACGAAAAGTACATAATCGAAAGAGGCTCAAAGGTAGCAATTTTTTCATTAAAACAATATCTTATACTTTATTGAATTTCTTGAATTGTTGAACTTTTAAAACTAAAAAAATGAGTACAGAAGCAAAAGTAAAAAAAGCATACGACGAGGCAGTAGCCCGCTATGCAGAGCTTGGGGTTGATGCGGCAAAGGCGGTGGAGGCTTTGCAGCAAGTTTCATTGTCGCTGCACTGCTGGCAGACGGACGATGTTAGCGGCTTTGAAAATGCGGGAGGTCAGCTGACCGGCGGCATACAGGCTACCGGCAGCTATCCCGGCAAAGCCCGCAACATAGGCGAGGTAAAAAGCGATATTGAAAAAGCGGCGTCGCTCATACCCGGTCGTCACCGCGTGAGCCTGCACGCCATTTACGGTGATTTTGGCGGGCAAAAGGTTGACCGAGACCAAATTGAGCCAAAGCATTTTCAGAGCTGGATTGACTGGGCTAAGGAAAACGGCTTGAAGCTGGACTTTAACAGCACCAGCTTTTCGCACCCCAAGAGCGGCGATATGACGCTGGCGCACCGCGACCGCGACGTCCGCGAATTTTGGATTGAGCACACCATCCGTAGCCGCCGCATTGCCGACGAAATGGGAAAGCAGCTCGGCGCAAAAGCCTGCCATAACCTCTGGGTGCACGACGGCTCAAAGGATATTACCGTTGACCGCTACCTGTACCGCAGCAACCTGAAGACGTCGCTGGATAAAATCTTTGCGGTGAAGCTGCCGAACGTGAAGGACGCCGTAGAGAGCAAGCTCTTTGGCACCGGGCTGGAGAGCTTTACCGTAGGATCGCACGAATTTTACATGGGCTACGCCGTGCAAAACGGCATCATGGCTACGCTCGACATGGGGCACTTTCACCCCACCGAAGAGACGTACGATAAAATTTCCTCCCTGCTGCTCTACACGCCGGAAATCATGCTGCACGTGAGCCGTCCCGTGCGTTGGGACAGCGATCACGTGGTTATCCTCAACGACAGCGTGCTGCAGCTGGCGCAGGAGATTGTACGCGCAGATGCGTTGAGCCGTACCAACATTGGGCTTGACTACTTTGATGCTTCTATTAACCGCATTGGCGCCTACGTGATTGGCAGCCGCGCTACGCAAAAAGCGCTGCTGCAAGCGCTGCTTGAGCCTATTGCGCTGCTGCGCCAATACGAAGCCAACGGGCAAAACTTTGAGCGCCTCGCCCTGCTTGAGGAAGCGAAAGCCCTCTCGTGGAGCGCTGTTTACGACTACTTTTGCGTGAAGAACGGGGCGCTGCCGGCGGAGGAATACATTAAGGAAATTCAGCGCTACGAAAAAGATGTGCTGAGCAAAAGATCGTAATGCTAAACTTCTAATTAAAGAAATGCTATGTCAAATATTCTTATAGGCCTTATAATTATTGCCGTAGGCAGCTTTGGGCAGTCGAGCTCGTATGTACCCATCAAAAAAATAAAAAGTTGGGGATGGGAAAATTTTTGGTTGGTGCAGGGGCTTTTTGCGTGGCTGCTGTTTCCTTTGCTGGGCGCCTTGTTGGCCGTACCCGAAGGATATTCCTTGTTTGGCATTATTGGGTCGGCAGGCTCGCCTGCTATCCTTAAAACCATCGGGTTTGGCGTGCTGTGGGGCGTTGGCGGGTTGACTTTCGGCTTGAGCATGCGCTATCTGGGCGTTGCGCTGGGGCAATCGCTCTCGTTGGGCACCTGCTCCGCTTTCGGGACGCTTATTCCGCCGCTGCTGCCCGCGCTTTTCCCCGAAGCCGAAAAAATTACGGGAATGCTGATCATCGGCGTGAGCATCGCCATCGCAGGCATTGCCGTCATTGGCTACGCGGGAGCGCTGAGGTCGCAAAACATGTCGGAGGAGGAAAAGAAAAAAGCCGTGAAAGATTTCGCCTTGAAGAAAGGTCTGCTCATCGCGCTGCTGGCAGGCGTGATGAGTGCTTGCTTCAACCTTGGGCTAAATTCAGGCGCACCGATCAAAGCGCTGCTGCTTGGCCTAAACGCCCCCGAGCTGTACGCTACGCTGCCCGCCACGTTGCTGGTAACTTTCGGCGGGTTTATCACCAACGCCATCTACTGCATTTATCAGAATGTGAAAAACCGAACGGGCCGGCAGTATTTTGCCGTTTCGGGCGCAACGCTAACCAACAATCTCCTGTTCTGTGCGCTGGCGGGCGTACTGTGGTATTTACAATTTTTCGGGCTGGGCGTAGGGCAAAGCTACCTGAAGGAAAGCCCGGTGATGCTGGCGTTCTCGTGGAGCATTCTCATGTCGCTCAACGTAACCTTTAGCAACGTTTGGGGAATTATCCTCAAGGAGTGGAAGGGTGCAGGGCGAAAAACAGTCTTCGTGCTGGCGCTGGGCATGGTGATACTCATTTTCTCGCTGGTATTCCCCAACCTATTTTAGCTGCTAAAATCCTCACAGGTTGACTATTACGGAAAAGTAAAGTTTATTTTTCCGTACACCTCCGTATGCTATTTTATGGCTGATACCTCAGGAAAAGCCATTGCGCACAATCGTAAAAAAATCCATGATTTTTTGTGTTAAAATCCATTTCGCTTGCTCTAAATTATGAATTACTTTGCACAAAAATAATTTCACGTGTTTTAGCATCGAAAAAGAGCATGAAAAAAGACTTCAACTCTGGGTATTTGTACCTCATTGCGCTGGTTTCGGCCATGGGAGGTTTTCTGTTTGGCTACGACTGGGTGGTGATAGGCGGCGCTAAGCCGTTTTACGAACAATTTTTTGGCATTGCCCATCAGCCCTACCTGCAGGGCTGGGCAATGGCGAGCGCGCTGGTGGGGTGCCTGGCGGGCGTGAGCCTCTCCGGTGCGTTGAGCGACAGGTACGGGCGCAAAAATCTGCTGATTACGGCGGCCGCGCTGTTCATTGTTGCCGCCGTTGGCACCGGCGCTACGGAGAGCTTTGCCGTGTTCAACGTTTACCGCTTGCTTGGCGGCGTTGGCATTGGCGTGGCGTCCAACGTGTCGCCTATCTACATTGCCGAGGTGTCGCCCACGCACATTCGCGGACGCTTTGTTTCGCTCAACCAGCTCACCATTGTGTTGGGTATTCTGTCGGCGCAGGTAACCAACTGGTTGATAGCCGACAAGGTAGCACCGGGTGCTACGGCTGCCGATATTTTGGCCTCGTGGAACGGTCAAATGGGGTGGCGATGGATGTTTTGGGCAGGGGCAGCTCCGGCGGGCTTGTTCTTCCTGCTAATGTTTTTTGTGCCCGAAAGCCCGCGCTGGCTTGCGGTGAAGGGCCGCTACGCCCGCGCAGGCCACATCTTTACCCGCATTGTGGGCAAGGAGCGGGCGGGCGCAGCGCTGGAGAGCATAAAGGCGGCATCGCAGCAGAGCGCGGTGCCGCAGGCCGGCCTGCGGCCGCTGCTACACCCAAGGCTGCGCAAGGCGCTGGCGATAGGGGTAGCGCTGGCCGTATTCCAGCAGTGGTGCGGCATCAACGTAATCTTTAACTACGCTCAGGAAATATTCTCTGCCGCGGGCTACGATGTATCGGACATCCTGATGAACATTGTGGTAACGGGCGTTACCAACGTTGTCTTTACGCTGGTGGGGATGCAGCTGGTGGACAGGATAGGCCGCCGCGCGCTGCTGCTGCTTGGCGCGTGCGGGCTGACGCTGATTTACGCCACGCTGGGGGCGTGCTACTTTGCGGGCATGCAGGGCGTGGCCATGCTTGCGCTGGTGGTGCTGGCCATTGCCTGCTACGCCATGACGCTGGCGCCGGTGGTGTGGGTGGTGCTGTCCGAAATTTTCCCCACGCGCATACGCGGCGCGGCAATGGCGGTGGCCACCTTTGCCCTGTGGACAGCCTGCACGCTGCTCACCTACACCTTTCCGCTGCTCAACAGCGGGCTGGGGGCGGCGGGAACGTTTTGGGTGTACGGCGCAATTTGTTTGGCCGGACTTATTTTTGTGCGGGCAATGCTGCCGGAGACCAAAGGGAAAAGCTTGGAGGAAATAGAGAGTAGCTTGTGCGGCGCGAAAGAGTGAGGGCGCAAATACATTTACAACATTTTTGAAATCTTATGGAAAAAATTACTGAATACCTTATCAAGCCTACGGTGTTCGCATCGGAGGTAAAGGCGTGGGAGGAAGACGTGCTGCTGCCCACGTACGAAACGGGCAAGGAGGAGAAGAATCCGATTTTTTTGGAAAAGCGCGTGTACCAGGGGAGCAGCGGCGCGGTGTACCCTTACGCGGTGGTCGAAAAGATTTTGGATGAGAAAAAAGATAAAAAGTATCGCGCCGTCTTCATCGAAAACGAGTACATCAAGCTCATGGCGCTGCCCGAGCTGGGTGGCCGCATACAGATGGCTTACGATAAGGTAAAAAAGCGCCACTTTGTTTACTACAATCAGGTGGTGAAGCCTGCGCTGGTAGGGCTTACCGGCCCGTGGATTTCGGGCGGCATAGAGTTCAACTGGCCGCAGCACCACCGCCCCAGCACTTTCCTGCCGATGGATTTTTCCGTTGAAGAGCACGCCGACGGCAGCAAAACCATTTGGTGCAGCGAGGTGGAGCGAATGTTTGGCACCAAGGGCATGCACGGCTTCCGCCTCTACCCGGGGAAAGCGTACGTTGAGGTTAACGTAAAAATTTTCAACCGCACGCCACTTCCGCAAACATTTCTCTGGTGGGCAAACCCTGCGGTGGCGGTGCACGAGCATTACTACTCGGTGTTTCCGCCCGATGTGCACGCCGTATTCGACCACGGCAAGCGCGACGTGAGCGCCTTCCCCATTGCCACGGGCACTTACTACAAGCAGGACTACTCGGCAGGCGTGGATATTTCCATGTACAAAAATATTCCGGCGCCCACCTCGTACATGGCCATCAAGTCGAAGTACGATTTTGTTGGCGGCTACGAGGCGAATGCCGAAGGAGGGTTGCTGCACGTTGCCAACCACCACGTGTCGCCCGGCAAAAAGCAGTGGACGTGGGGCTGCGGCGAGTTTGGCAAAGCCTGGGACCGCAACCTCACCGACGAAGACGGCCCCTACATTGAGCTGATGACCGGCGTGTTCACCGACAACCAGCCCGACTTCTCGTGGCTGCAACCCTACGAGGAAAAAACGTGGACGCAGTACTTCATGCCCTACGCCGCCGTGGGGAAGGTGAAGAACGCCACGAGGGACGCCGTTGTCGGCATGGAGCTGAGCGCCGGCGCTGCCCGCGTGGTGCTTTACGCCGCCGCTTTCCACCGGAACGTGCGCCTGATGCTGCGACAGGTGCAGGGACAAAAAATTTACATAGACGAAACATTCAGCGTCTCGCCCGCCGAGCCGCACGTGGCTACCGCCGACGTTGGCGCGGCAAAGCCCGCCGAGCTGCTGCTGGAGGTCTTTTGCGAAAATGGCGACTTGCTGGTGCGCTACCATGCCGAAGGCGAGGAAATCAAGCCTGTGCCCAGCCCGGCTAAGGCCGCGCAGCCGCCGGAGAGCATTGCCTCCATTGAGCAGCTCTACCTCACGGGGCTGCACGTTGAGCAGTATCGCCACGCTACGTACAACCCCGCCGACTACTACCGCGAGGCGCTACGCCGCGAGCCGGGCGACGCACGTTGCAGCAACGCGCTTGGCTTGTGGCTGCTCCGCAGAGGGCAATTCGGCAAGGCCGAAGCCCTTTTCCGAAGAGCCGTTGCTACGCTCACAGAGCGCAACCCCAACCCCTACGATGGCGAGCCGTACTACAATCTGGGCTGGTCGCTCAGCTGGCAGGGGCGCTACGAGGAGGCCTACGAAGCGTTTTTCAAAAGCGTGTGGAATGTGGCGTGGCAGGATGCCGGCTACTTTGCGCTTGCCCAAATAGAGCTCCGGCAGGCGCTCAACTTCAAAAATAAAAGCCTGCTGCCGCAGGAGCATTCTGTGGGGCAGGCCTTAGAACTTATTGACAGGTGCCTGATAAGGAATTGGCACAACCATAAGGCACGCCAGCTCAAAGCCTCCATCCTGCGCAAGCTGGGCAGAAGGGAGGAGGCGTTGAAGCTCATTGACGAATCGCTCGCCATCGACGGATTCAACATGGGCGCACGCTTCGAAAAGTACCTGCTGACGCAGGATGCCGCCGCGCTCAGCGAAATGAACAGGCTTACGCGCGGCTTTTGCCACAGCTACATTGAGTATGCCCTCGACTTTGCCGCCGCAGGGCTGTTTGCGGAGGCTGCGGAGCTGATACGCCAGCCACTTTTGCGCGCTCCGGAGGGGGCGGGGTACCCCATGCTGTACTACTTTGCCGGCTACTTTGCCGCCTGCATGGGCGACGACAAGAGCGCAGGAGAATACTACTGCAAAGCAGAGCAGGCGCCGCCCGACGGCTGCTTCCCCAACCGCCCGGAGGAGGCCATTGCCCTGCAGCACGCCGTGCGCACCGGCAAGAAAACCTCCAAAGCATCCTACTACCTCGCCAACTTTTGGTACGCCGCGCGGCAGTACGACGAGGCCATCGGCTGCTGGGAAGCCTCGGCTGCGCAGGACGATAAGTTCCCCACCGTGCTGCGCAACCTCTCCCTCGCGTACTACAACAAGCGCGGCGATAAGGCGAAGGCGCTGCTGCTGCTGGAGCAAGCGTTTGCGCTGGACGTTACCGATTCGCGCCTGCTCATGGAGTTTGACCAGCTGCACAAAAAGCTGGGCAAGCCGCACGCAGCGCGGCTGCAGTTTCTCGAAAAATACGGAGATAGCGTGGAGCAGCGCGACGACTTGTGCATTGAGCGCATCACGCTCTACAACCAGCTGGGGCAATACGAGAAGGCCAAAGCGCTGATAGAAGCCCGCAAGTTCCACCCTTGGGAGGGCGGCGAGGGCAAGGTGCCCGGGCAAAACATCATCGCCTGCACGCAGCTGGCCAAGCAAGCCCTCGCCGAAAAGCGCTTCGGCGATGCCCTTGACCTGCTGCGCAGCGCCGAAACCTACGCCCCCAACTTTGGCGAGGGTAAGCTCGCGGGAGCGGAGGAAAACGACATTCACTACTTCATGGCCTGCGCCTACCGAAGCTTGGGCGACGAGGAGAACGCCGCGCTGTACTTCGGCAAGGCTACCGTAGGCTCGGCAGAGCCAAATCAGGCGTTTTTTTACAACGACCAGCAGCCCGACAAAATTTTTTACCAGGGCCTGGCGTGGCGCGGCTTGGGCAGCGAGGGCAAGGCCCGCAGCCGCTTCAACAAGCTCGTCAGCCACGGAGAGAAGCACCTCTTTGACGATTGCCGCATAGACTACTTCGCCGTATCGCTGCCCGACCTCGCCATTTGGGAGGACGACCTGAACAGGCGCAACAAAATCCACTGCTACTACGTCATGGGGTTAGGGCATCTGGGGCTTGGCAACGTGCAAAAGGCAAAGGAGTTTTTGCAAAAGGTAGTGGAGCTGGACGTAAACCACCAGGGAGCGCAAATACACTTGAGGTATGAAGTATGAAGTATGAGGGCATCGTAAAAAAGTCCATGAAATTTACTGTTAAAATCCATGACACTTGTAATTTTACTGCTTAACTTTGCCACAGTTTGTTGTCAGTTTTTTTTTAGTTGAACATTCTCAATTACTCAAAACGTATGCCGTGTGCATTTAACATACAAAAATCTTATTTAAGCCTAAATAGAATGGTTAGGTACGATTATTGTATATATAGCACACACACACACACACACACACACACACACACACACACACACACACACACACACACACACACACACACACACACA
>JAIRMD010000032.1 GCA_031258915.1 Prevotellaceae bacterium | reverse complement strand
GCCGCTACCGGCATCGGCTACATCGACCGGGTTACCATTGCCGACGGAAAAATAATCCCCACCTGCCGACTGAACGGCGACCAAAGCCACCAGGGACGGCACCTCCGCATAGAGGTGGGCGACTGGAGCATCCAGCGCGTTAAGCTCTATAATTGGCATTAACTGCGCAAATTACGCTTGCCTCATTCGTAACTTACCAAATGTATGCTTTCCGAACAAAAAGTAGCTGAGAATTATGCTGCCTCTATAAATGCCGTTTAAGCCGAATATGCCCCGCATGTTACGCCCTGTGCGCTTTCCTTTTTTCAGCTTCAAGAACGCCACATGCGCCTTGAGCACGGCTCCGGCGTAGCTGAACCTCAGCTGTAGCAAAAATACCAGCGCCGACATCCAGTCGAGCCACATGCGCAGCGACACTACCGCAACGTGCACGCCAAAAGGCAGGTTCTTGTAGAGCATGAGCAAGTTGTTGCGGTAGTTATAGAAGAGCTTGCGGGGGTTGTTATTGGGCAGCGTTCCGCCTCCCACGTGAAAAACCTCTGAGGCGCCTATGCAGGTAACATTGTACCCGGCATTCTGCATACGCCAGCACAGGTCAACTTCTTCCATGTGCGCAAAAAAGTCATCGTCAAACCCGCCCAGCCTCTTGAATATCTCCGTGCGCACCATCATGCAGGCGCCTGTTGCCCAAAAGATGCTGCGCAGGTCGTTGTACTGCCCCTCGTCCTGCTCTATGGCGCCCAGTATGCGCCCTCGGCAAAAAGGGTAGCCCAGCATGTCGATAAAGCCGCCGGCGGCGCCGGCATACTCGAAGCTTCTTGGCTGCGCAAAGGAGCGAATTTTGGGCATACACGCGCCGACGCTTTCGTTGGCATCCATGTGCTGCACCAGCGGCTGGAGCCAGCCCTGTGGCACGTCCACATCGGAGTTGAGGAGCAGGGTGTAGGTCGAGCTTATCAGCGCTATGGCGCGGTTGTAGCCTCCGGTAAAGCCGTAGTTCCGGTCGAGCTTGATGAGGCGCACCTGCGGAAAGTTTTGCGCAACGTACGCCGGCGAGCCATCGGTAGAGCCATTGTCGGCTACCACCACCTCTGCCTGCTCGTCGGCGGTGTTGGCTATGACGGAGGGCAGAAAATGCTGCAAAAATTTTTTGCCGTTCCAGTTGAGTATGATGATAGAGGTTTTCAAAAATTTCAGATTTCAGATTTCAAATCATTTTCCATCAGCCGTTTAGATACGATGTTGCATATCAATTTGTCAATTACCCTATGGCTTAGGAGCTACGCTATGCTGTCTTTCCGTACCTATTCAAAAGTGCTTTTTACAATTTCCATAAATTCGTCGTAAATGTTGGCGTTGGCGCTCACCAGCTCCTGCCCGAAGATGTAGGTGTTGCCGCCCGAAAAATCGCTTACCTTTCCGCCGGCTTGCTGCACGATTAGCGAGCCTGCCGCCACATCCCAAGGTTGCAGCGCATACTCGTAAAAAGCCTCAAAGCGTCCGCAGGCAACGTATGCAAGGTCGGTAGCGGCAGAGCCGAGGCGGCGCACCCCGTGCGAGCACTGCATGAAGTACGCAAGGCTGCTCATGTACCGCTGTATCTTCTCAAAGTTGCAGTAAGGAAATCCTGTGGCAATGAGCGATTCCTCCACCGTTGCAGCCTCCGAAACGTGAATCTCCCGGCCATTAAGGAAAGCCTTGCTGCCCTTCCATGCGTAAAAACATTCACCGGCCACCGCCTCGTGCACCACGCCCAGGATAACCTCATCGCTATCCATGAGCGCAATGCTGACGGCGTAAGGCGCTAGCCCGTGTATGAAGTTGGTGGTGCCGTCCAGCGGATCAACCACCCAGCGGTAGCGCTCGTTGCTGCTGGCGGCAGTGCCCTCTTCGGCAATAAATCCGGCTTCGGGAAGCAGCTTGCGCAGCGCGGTAACAATTTGCTTTTCAGCATTTTTATCAACGTAACTCACAAAGTTATTTTGTCCTTTCAGCTCTACGCGGCTCATCGAAAAAGTTTCCCTTTCTTTGCGCAAAAATTTACCTGTGCTGTACGCCAGCTCGCAGACATCGGAGGTTAGCTGTTCTAAATTTTTCATAGACTTGTTTTATACCTGAGTAATTTGTGTAAAGGTAATTTTTTTTACGCTATCGGCTCATTCGATTTTTTTTTCAGCGCTACGGCCGTCCTGCTGGGCAGGTAGAGCCTGAGCATGCTCTTCCCGTTTTCGGGGACGGTAAAATGCGGTATTCTTTCGTCTACGCGCTCAAACCCGCCAAACCTTTTGCTGTCGCTGCACAGCAAGATTTCGTACTTTCCGGCATCTACTGCAAAGCCGTATCCGGTAAAGGATTTCGTTGGGCTGAAGTTGAATGCAAATACCACGTTGCCCCGCTTGAAAACCAGCGTCTGGTCGCTACTGTTTTGCACAATGGCAAAAGGCCGTTCGCCGTAAATATTTTCTTCTTTCGCCAGCGCCACGGCAGCCTTGTCCCACGCCAGCAAAAACCGGTAGCGCAGGTTGGCGTCGTCGGCAAGGCTCCACTGTCGGCGGGCGTAGTGATGGCTCCAGCCGTTTCCCTCGCGCGGAAAGTCTATCCACTCGGGGTGGCCAAATTCGTTGCCCATAAAGTTGAGGTAGCCGTTGCCCGCCGTGGCGAGCGTGGCAAAGCGGATGAGCTTGTGCAGCGCAACGCCCCTATCCACAAGCAGGTTTGGCTCAAATACGCTCATGCCGGTGTACATCTCCTTGTCGAGCAGCCGGAAAGCAATAGTTTTATCGCCCACCATAGCCTGATCGTGGCACTCGACGTACGATACGGTTTTTTCGTCGGCGCGCTTGTTGGTGAGCTCGTAGAACATATCGCCCACGTGCCACTGCTCATCTTTTTTTGCCTTGAGCGTTTTCACCCAAAAGTCTGCCACGCCCATGCTCATGCGGAAATCGAACCCTATGCCGCCATCCTCAATGGGGACAGCCAGCCCCGGCATTCCGCTTACGTCCTCGGCAATGCTCAGCGCGGCAGGGTTAATTTCGTGCACAAGCTTACTGGCTAAGGTGAGGTAGGTAATGGCATCCTCGTCCGACTGCGAATCGTAGTACATGTCGTAGCTGACAAAGTCAACCCCAATGCCGTGGTGCAGGTACATCATGCTGGTAACCCCGTCGAAGCGAAATCCGTCGAAGCGAAATTCCTCCATCCAGTACTTGCAGCTGGAGAGCAGGAAGGTAACGACTTCGGGCTTGCCGTAGTCGAAGCAGCGCGAATCCCACACGGGGTGCAGCCCGCGCGCGCCGGCATGAAAGTACTGGTACTCGGTTCCGTCAAAGTGGCTCAGCCCCTCGTTGTCGTTTTTTACGGCGTGCGAGTGCACAA
Source organism: Prevotellaceae bacterium (assembly GCA_031258915.1). Lineage (GTDB taxonomy): Bacteria > Bacteroidota > Bacteroidia > Bacteroidales > UBA932 > JAITMY01. Next base: position 6,262 of record JAIRMD010000032.1, on the reverse strand, counting down.
TGTCCATGATAACGGCAATGCCCAGCCCATGCGCCTCGTCCACCAGCGCCTTGAGCTCTTCCGGAGTGCCAAATCTGAAGCTGGGCGCGTAAAAGCTGGATACCTGGTAGCCGAATGAGCCGTAGTAGGGATGCTCCTGTATGGCCATAAGCTGCAGCACGTTGTAGCCAAGATCGGCAATGCGCGGGAGCACGTTTTGGGTAAACTCGGCATAGGTTCCAATGCGGCACTCCTCTGTTGCCATGCCAACGTGCGCCTCGTATATGAGCGGATTTTGCACGCGCTTGGGCGGCGCATTTTTCCATCTGTACTGCTGCGGCGGCTGCCACACCTGCGCCGAAAAAATGTGCGTCTTTTCGTCCTGCACCACGCGGCGGCAGCGCGACGGGATGCGCTCGCCGCTACCGCCCTCCCACACGACAAGCAGCTTGTAAAGGTCGCCATGGCGCAGCGCCGACAGGGGGAGAACCACCTCCCAGCTGCCGCCGCCAATGCTTTTGAGCGCCCAGCGGCTATCGGGCCTCCACCCGTTGAGCTCGCCAATGAGGTAAATGTACCGGGCGTTTGGCGCCCACTCGCGCAGCGCCCACGCCTGACCGGTGTTATGCAGGCCGTAGTAAAGGTGGCCGTTGGCTACTTCGCTTAGCGGCTTACCGTTGGCGAGCATTTGCTCGGCTTGCCTTGCTTTTTCGATGCGCCGGCAAATCGCGCCTTCGTAGGGCTTCAGGCCAGCGTCGTTGGCTATGAGGGTAGGAGTTTTCATATTCCCGATGAAATAGCAACTTCTGTGGATAAAAAAGAAGTCTAAAAATATCCCTGTAAAGGTAAGGAAAATTCGGGAAACGTTGCAAGCTACGCCAATATTTACTAACTTAGCGCACTTTTTTTCGTAAGCAAAAATTCGTCATGCTACCGTCGCGGCATGTAGTAAATTGATGACGGCAACTATTTTAAGCTAACAACTAAACACCAAAATTTATATGAACTTTCTCGATATCGCCTTTGCGCTGCTGTTTTGCGTTGCCATTTACTCCGGCATTAAGCAGGGGCTTATCATGCAGATTGCGACGCTGCTCGCCTTACTTTTGGGCGTGTATATCGCCTTCAAATTTTCGGGGCTGCTTGCCCGCTGGATTACGGGATTCGGCGTAGGGGCACAGGCGGTTTACATTATTTCGTTTGCGCTCACCTTTATTGGGGTAATCATTCTTGCCCGTCTGGCAGGGCATGTTGCGCAGCGGGTAGTTCGCCTAATAATGCTGGGATGGCTCAACCGCTTGCTGGGCGCTATTTTTTCGCTGGTAAAAATGGCGCTCATCATCAGCGTTGTGCTTTTCATCGTCAACAGCATCGACAGGGAGTTAGGCTTTATGCCGCGCAAGCAAATATCCCAGTCCAAGCTCTATGTGCCGCTCTCTGCATTAGCGCCCTCTGTGCTTCCGTACCTTGACTTTGACAAGTATAAATCTTCGCTGCAAGAGCTGGACAGGCGCATGGACGAACAAATAAAGAAATTTAAGTAGCCGCAGGTATGGCGTTGCTGCTTTGCATAGAGAGCTCGGTTGAGGTGTGCTCCGTAGCGCTGGTGCGCAACGGAGAAGTGCTTGCGCTGAAGGAAAGCCTCCTTGAGCGCGACCACGCCAAGCTGCTGGCACCTTTCATCGCCTGTGCGCTGGGCGAAGCCGGCGTTGCGCCGTCGCAGCTCGACGCTGTGGCCGTGAGCAAGGGACCCGGCTCGTACACCAGCTTGCGCATAGGCGCCAGCACCGCCAAAGGGCTGTGCTACGGCGCCGGTAAGCCGCTCCTTGCCGTAGGCAGCCTGCACGCGCTGGCAACGCTGGCTGTGGCAACGCCGGGGCTGCTTCCCAACGACCTGCTATGCCCTGCGCTCGACGCTCGGCGAATGGAGGTTTACACCGCCCTGTTCGATGCCAAAGGCGTGCAGCAAGCAGAGGTTGCTGCGCAGGTGATAAGCAAAAACAGCTTTGCCGGAGAGCTCCAGAAGCAGCGGGTTGTATTTTTTGGAAGCGGCGCCGCCAAGTGCCGGCAAGCCATACGGCACGACAACGCTGTATTTATCAGCGTGCAGGCATCTGCACGCGGCATGGCAAAGCCCGCAGAGCTGCTTTTTGCAAAAAAACGCTTTGAAGACGTGGCCTACTTTGAGCCTTTTTACCTGAAAAATTTTGTGCCTGTCAAATCCGCCAAAAAATTCTTTTAGCTGCACACGGGCAGCGTAAAATGGATTCACCTTTAGCTTGACGGCGCTGGCTATCAGGGCAAGCGCCTTCGGGTTTACTTTCCGCTCTTCGTCAGCTTTTGCTGCCACTTCCACGCTGAGGCAAGCGTGTCCTCGATGTTTTCTTTGGCTTGCCAGCCCAGCTCCGTGTTGGCGTAGGAAGGGTCAGCCCATATTTGCTCGATGTCGCCGGCGCGACGGCCTACAACTTCGTAGTTGAGCTTCACGCCGGTAACTTTTTCAAATGCATTCACCACCTCAAGCACCGATACGCCTCTGCCTGTGCCGAGGTTGAACGTCTCTACGGCGCTCTTGCTTTTGCCGGTCAGCATTCGCTGCGCAGCAACCACGTGCGCCTTTGCCAGATCTACCACGTTGATGTAGTCGCGGATGCACGAGCCGTCGGGTGTGCTGTAGTCGCTGCCGAATACGCTCAGCTTGGGGCGAATTCCTGCGGCTGTTTGCGTTACAAACGGGATGAGGTTTTGCGGAACGCCCAGCGGCAGCTCGCCTATCTCGGCGCTTGGGTGTGCGCCAATAGGGTTGAAGTAGCGCAGCAAAATGCTCTTTACTTTTGCCCCGGAGCGCACCGTGTCGCTCACAATATCCTCGCAAATCTGCTTGGTGTTGCCGTAGGGCGATTCGGCGGGCTTGCGCGGCGCACGCTCGGTTACCGGTAAGGCATCGGGCTGGCCGTACACGGTGCACGACGACGAAAAAACAAAATTCTCCACGCCATGCTTTGGCATAAGCTCCAGCAGGTTGATAAGCGATACCAGGTTGTTGCGGTAGTACAGCAGCGGCCTCTGCACCGATTCGCCAACGGCCTTGCTCGCCGCAAAGTGAATGATGGCCGCAATGCCACTGTACTTTGTAAGCAGCTTGCCCAAGCCTTCGTAGTCGAGGCAGTCGAGCTTTTCAAATGCCGGACGAATGCCCGTGATGCGCGTGATACCGTCAACCACATCAACCGACGAGTTGGAAAGGTTGTCTACAATTACCACCTCAAATCCGGCGCTTTGCAGCTCCACCACCGTGTGCGAGCCAATGTATCCGGCGCCTCCTGTAACTAAAATTCTCTGCATAATGTTATTAATTTAGCGTACTGCTGCAAGCCATGTATCACCTGCGTACCTCGCCCGCTGGTGCCTATCAAGGCTAAAGCAGCTTTATTATTAGCTCCTTTCATTTTAATGTAATCCTTTCTTTTTTATCATGTAATTTTATGAGTTCGACGAAATCTTTAGTTGTACGTATTCGTTGTTTGTATAGAAAAATAATAAACAGGCAAAAAAAACAATTGCTATACAAATCTTTTATGTCAAATACAAATAATGGTTTCAGGTAAATAAAATCAAGACATCCTTTTTCCCAAAATATATAACCGACTATAGCGCAACCATACGCTGCTGCAGAAAATATAAATGTAAAGTCAAGAAGTATTGTATTATTCTTCGCTTTTCTTACCTTATTATAAAGAATGATTATCAGACATAATACGACAAAATAAACAATAAGTATAATATTCAGATTTATATTCAGGTTCAATAAATGACTCAACAGATATGGTCCTTTTCCATTGAATACCGGTCGAAATTCAAATAACGGCGGTACGATTACAAATCTTGATTCAAGTAAGTAGCTGTTAATGACTATTTTGACAATCTGATCAATAAATACTAATAGGAGTATCCACGCTAAAACTTTCTTTATTGACATATTCTATTCTTTTTTTCATGTAATTTTGTGAGTTCGACGAAATATTTGGTTGTACATATTTGTTTTTCAGTATATACTTAATCAGAACATCATTAATTGGCTGTTGTAATAGCCGTAAGCCGTAAGCCGTAAGCCATGCAGGTTTCGGGCTACTCTTTTTGCTTTGTGTCAACCCAAATCGTTACCGGCCCATCGTTGACGAGCGACACCTGCATGTCGGCGCCAAATACACCCGTGCCGACCTCTTTTTTCAGCTCGCGCTGCACCAGCTGCACAAACCTGCCGTACAGCGCAGCGGCGTGCTCCGGCCGCGCTGCACGGACGTACGAGGGTCTGCTTCCCTTTTTTGTCTGCGCGTACAGCGTAAACTGGCTTACGATAAGCGCTTGGCCGTCTACATCCTGTAGCGAGCGGTTCATTACGCCCTGCTCGTCGTCGAACATGCGCAGGTGCGCCAGCTTTGCCGCCGCCCACGCCAAATCGTCCTCGCTGTCGGCCTCCTCGAAACCCGACAAGACCAAAAGCCCCAGCCCGATTTTGGATTTCACCTCGCCGTTAACGGCCACCGATGCCTCCAACACTCTCTGAATAAGCATTCTCATACTTCCATGCTTGCAGTTTATGAAAAATTGAAAACACAAATTTACAAATAAAATTCCATTTTAGCGTAATTGTATTGTAATAAGAGCTACATTTGCACCTTGTAACATTTAAATTCAACACATAACTCAATGTATAAAATGCTGATACAGAATAATTTATCTTACAAAGTAAAAGATTTGCAGCTTGCCGGCTGGGGGCGCAAGGAGATAGAAATTGCCGAAAAGGAGATGCCCGGCCTGATGGCGCTACGCGCCAAGTACGGTAAATCGCAGCCGCTAAGGGGTGCGCGAATTATGGGGTCGCTGCACATGACCATCCAGACCGCCGTGCTGATTGAGACGCTAAAGGCGCTGGGCGGCGATGTTCGCTGGTGCAGCTGCAACATATTTTCGACGCAAGACCACGCCGCAGCAGCCATTGCCGCCGCTGGAACGCCTGTTTTTGCGTGGAAAGGCGAGACGCTGGAGGAGTACTGGTGGTGCACGGCGATGGCGCTCTCGTTCCCCAACGGAAAGGGGCCGCAGCTGATAGTAGATGACGGCGGAGACGCAACGCTGCTCATCCACAAAGGCTACGCCGCCGAAAAGGATGCCAAAACCTTAGACGTAGCGCCCGAGTCGACAGAGGAAGGCGTTATCCTGAAGCTGCTCAAGGATTTGCTCAAGGAGGACGGGCAAAAGTGGGGCCGCACAGTGGCCGAGTGGAGGGGCGTAAGCGAGGAAACAACCACCGGCGTGCACCGCCTGTACCAGATGCAGGAACGCGGCGAGCTGCTGGTGCCGGCCATCAACGTGAACGATTCGGTTACCAAAAGCAAATTCGACAACCTCTACGGCTGCCGCGAATCGCTGGCCGACGGCGTGAAGCGCGCCACCGACGTGATGATTGCCGGAAAGGTGGTGGTGGTGTGCGGCTACGGCGACGTGGGCAAGGGCTGCGCAAAGTCGATGCGCAGCTACGGAGCGCGCGTTATCATTACCGAAATAGACCCCATCTGTGCGCTACAGGCGGCTATGGAGGGCTTCGAGGTGAAAACGGTGGAGGATGCGCTGGACGAGGGCAACATTTACGTTACCACCACCGGAAACCGCGATGTCATTACGCTGGAGCATATGCAAAAGATGAAAGACCAGTCCATTGTGTGCAACATCGGCCACTTTGACAATGAAATTCAGGTAGATAGGCTTAATTCGCTGGCGGGCGTAAAAAAGGTGAACATCAAGCCGCAGGTGGACAAGTACGTTTTCCCCGACGAGCGTGCCATCTTCCTCCTGGCTGAGGGACGGCTGGTAAACCTTGGCTGCGCAACGGGGCACCCCTCGTTTGTAATGAGCAACTCATTCACCAACCAAACGCTGGCGCAAATGGAGCTGTGGACAAACAAGGAGCTAAAGGTGGGCGTTTACACCCTCCCCAAGCATTTAGACGAGGAGGTGGCGCGGCTGCACCTAAAGCAAATAGGCGTGAAGCTCACAAAGCTTACCCCCGCCCAAGCCGCCTACATCGGCGTAAAGGTAGAGGGGCCGTACAAGGCAGAGCACTACAGGTACTGAGGATTGCTGATTTGTAGAAAAAACGCTATGTTTGCTGTTACATGGCGATTAACCTTTTACGCTAACCAATGAAAGACTTCAGGCTAAACCCGCTCAACGACTACCTGTTCATGAAGTGCTTCGGCGAGAAGGGCGACGAGGTGCCTTT
>JAIRMD010000222.1 GCA_031258915.1 Prevotellaceae bacterium | reverse complement strand
ATGGGCGAATGCGGGGCGAATATCCGCACCACCTCGCTGCCCACCGAACAGCAAAGAGCCGACAACCGTACCTCTCGCAACAATTACTTGCGCTACCTCACCGCCGCCGCAAAGGGGGCAGGAATTGTGCCGTTTTACTGGGACACCGGCTATATTGGCGATGCCTCAATGACCCTGTTCAACCGTCACACCGGCGCACAGGTCTACCCCGACGCAATCAATGCAATAATGAATAGGTGAAAGTCGAAAGTCGAAAGTCAAAAGTCAAAAGTCAAAAGTCGAAAGTCGAAAGTCGAAAGTCAAAAAATTAATATGAAAAAAGGATTGTGTTTCTCTTTATTATTCGGCTTGTTTGTTGTGACGGCCTTTGGGCAGGGATACCAAAACCCTGTGCTGCGCGGATTCAACCCCGATCCGAGCATTTGTAGGGTGGGAGAAGATTTTTACATGGTAACCTCTTCCTTCGAGTATTTTCCCGGCTTGCCGATTTACCACAGCAAAGATTTGGTCAGCTGGCGGCAAATAGGGCACTGCCTGACCCGCGATTCGCAGCTGCCCCTGCACCGGGCACCCGCATCGGGAGGCCTGTTTGCGCCATCGCTACGCTACCACGACGGCGTATTCTACGTGGTCTGCACCAACGTATCGGGCGGCGGTAACTTCTTCTGCACGGCGACAGACCCCGCCGGGCCTTGGAGCGAGCCTGTTTGGGTAGCCATCAACAGCATCGACCCTGATATTTTCTGGGACGATGACGGCAAAACGTACTTCGTAACGCAGGGCGACGAGGGCATTCGCGTGACGGAAATAGACATTCATACCGGAAAAGTCATTGGCCCCGAGCGACTGGTCTGGGGCGGTATTGGCGGGCGTTTCCCCGAAGCGCCGCACATCTACAAAAAGGACGGCTTTTACTACCTGCTGCTTGGCGAAGGCGGCACCGAGTACATGCACAGCGCAACCATAGGGCGCAGCAAAAATATTTACGGCCCCTACGAATCTTGCCCGCTAAACCCGATACTCACGCACGCGAACCGCAGGGGGCAGGGTAGCCCGATTCAGGGGACAGGCCATGCCGACCTTATACAGGCGCCGGACGGCTCGTGGTGGATGGTTTTTCTGGGGTTCCGCGTTACCCAGCCCTACGCTTACTACCATGTACTCGGACGCGAAACGTTCCTCGCGCCCGTTGACTGGCCTCGCGGCGGCTGGCCGCAGGTCAACGGCAACGGCACCGTTTCGCTGGAAATGAATGTGCCCACGCTACCCCTGCATCCGCTTGAGAAAGCGCCTGCGCAGGTAGACTTCGATAGCGATAAGCTGGGCTTTGAGTGGCAATACCTGCGGAATCCGGTAAGGGAAAATTACTCGCTGACCGAAAAGAAAGGTTTTTTGCGCATTACTGCCTCTCCGTTCACGCTGAACGAAGCGGAATCCGTTTCGTTTGTTGGCCGTCGGCAAACGGAGCATGAGTTCACGGCAACCACCCTGCTCGACTTCCGGCCTTCCGCCGAAAACGAGGAAGCCGGCGTAACCCTCATCCAGAACAACACGCACCACTACGACTTGCTGCTGAAAAAAACGGGCAGGCAAACGGTCGTCCAGCTACGCGTTAAGGTGGGGTCGCTTTCGTACATTGCCGCCGAGCAAGCCGTTGCTGGCAGTCAGGCGTTGCTACGGGTCGAGGGAACGCCCCTGCAGTACATCTTTTACGTGGCCGACCCCCAAAGCCGGCAGTACGCAGAGCTGGGGCGGTTGGACACCCGCTACCTGAGCACAGAGGTTGCAGGAGGGTTTACCGGCGTGATGGTTGGGCTGTACGCCTCCTCCAACGGAAAGCCCGGCAAGGCTAAGGCGTACTACGAATGGTTTGAGTATCGGGGCGCAGAGTAGCGTCAGAGCTTTACGGCCAAATGAAGCCAAGACACACAGGTACGGTACGATGAATCGGTTTCTTACTAAACCTTTTCGATTAATTCTTTCCTTACTAATTCCCATGCCGCTGAAGTGTCATACTCAACGCTACCTTTCAGAACGTTATAGATATCTTCGGAAAATTCTTTTGTAGCCCTAAATCAATATCTTCAGAATAACGTACTTGGGGTATCAAATACAATTTATGGAGCGCCGTACCGCCACGAAACGCCAGAGAGCGACACAGCAAATCATCGGAAAACATTGCAACAAGTGAGCGAGCAATGAGCAAATCCTGCTCAACCTGTGCGTCTGTAGGCCATGCAGCATGATGCTCACGCCAGTCGTCAATGTATGCCCGCTCTATCATAAGTCACTTTCTACTTGTATGTTAATAATTATTTGCCACTTGCTGTCAATTCGCCCCCTGCGTCCCCCTTGAGGCGACAACGGCACAGGTTCAAGACGAGTTTTGCTTAATACTTTACATAATGCGCCCGATAGCTTACCTTCGCCCACAATCCTGTCCAACATATAACCTAACCGCTGTATACCTGATTTGTTATCAACGAGCTTGGCTACAGTCGAAAGTTTTCGTGCCTGCATTGCTTCGCACAATTCCTGTAGCACGGTAGCTATTCTGTCTATGCCAAAATGGTTGATATTGTCTAACAAATCAAAAGCCGTCAGCTCGGGCGACGAAACGCAGATGCTGCCCGCAGGGGTCTTTTTTTTGATAATCCCTTCCTGCATAAGGCTTTTCTTTGAGAAAAAAGAGATTTTTGCTTTGCCATTGCTAATATTTCGGGGCGCTGGCGTTTGGGTTACAATAAAATTCGTCATAGGTTGCTGGTGGGCAGCGCCATGCAAAGCAGCAGCCGACAATAACCCCACATAGTAGGGTTTCTCTAAATACTTCATCAAAGAATCAATGTACAGCGCCGCAGGCAAAGTCCCCGATGCAGAATACTCAGGCGGAACAACAACGTAAAAGCCTTGACGAATTTGGGCGATTGCCTTCTTTTTCTTCAGATAAGCAACGCGCTGAGCAATAACGCTATAGGGTAAACCAAATTCATTTTTCAGCTCATCAAGCGTAAAGCAATAGCTGCCATGCGACCTTACATTCAGGAGGTATTTATCTAAATATTTGTATGCATTCTTTTTGCTCATACGCGTTGTTTTTAAATTGCAAAAGTGATTAAATTGTAAATAGCTTTGCAAAAGTAAAACTAATAACCGAAGCTACAAAATATTTTATTACCGGTTAGAGGAAAACCCCACCCACGCCAGCCAAGCAGGAGGAGGAGGAGGAGGTGGTGGTGGTGGTGGTGGTGAGCAAAAGATGGTTGGGCTGTACGCCTCCTCCAACGGAAAGCCCGGCAAGGCTAAGGCGTACTACGAATGGTTTGAGTATCGGGGCGCAGAGTAGCGTCAGAGCTTTACGGCCATTAGCTCCGCGCCAAGGCGGTGCAGCGCCTGCTCCACTTTTTTGGTTTGCTTTTCGGATATGTAGGTGATGCCTACCCTATACTTGCGCATCAGCGAGGCGTTAAGCCCGGCAACCTTTGCCAGCTGCGTGGCGTTTATGCACCGGTAGAAGTTGAAGAACGAAGCCAAATCGTACTTATACTCAAACTTTAGGTTTTTGATCTCATCGGGAATCTCCCTTCCGGTTTCCGTGTAAGAAAGTATCATTTCCTGCACAGAGTTTTCAAAATCGGCTTTTGCCTCCGCAACGCTGTTGCCGTCGCCAATAATGGTGTGGTCAATGTCTGGGGTAAAAATTCCAAACGTGCCATCCCTACCCATTTCTATTAACGCTGTTGTTGTTTTCATGCCGCTGATATTTTTTCAGAAAGCAGGGTAAGGCTTAAAACCCTATCTGCTTTTTGAGCTTGTAGTAAATTCCTGTTTTAACCTCTTTTGATCCGTGCCGCTCAATTTCAATCTGGTAATTTTTGTCGGCATGCGCGTAGACATCGTGTCCACCGCCGTGCCTCACGAGGTACCATCCGTTCTTTTCCGCTATTCTTCGCAGCTCCGACCATTTCATTTTTGTGCAGCTAAGCTTAACCGCACAAATGTAGAACGTTTTGGCTACATAGGCAACCATCCCTTAGGCGCTGATGTTATATAGCGTTAACGTTACCACATTTTTCGGCGTACTCCGGCAGCGCAAAACCTCTTTTTGTACTCGCCGGGCGTAACGCCAAACTCCTCCTTAAAGTAACGTATCCTGCAAAAAAATACCCTAAACATGGTATTGCAGGGGACAATTTATGCCCGTACCTTTGAGCCATTAACTCACTAAAAAATAAAAAAAACCAAAATGCTATGGCAACAACAGGATTAAAATTTGAAACGCTGCAAGTTCATGCAGGGCAAGAAGTCGAGAAAACAACGCACGCGCGTGCGCTGCCAATTTACCAAACTACGTCCTACGTTTTTGAGGACGCAAAGGACGGCAGACCTCTTTGGGCTGCGCAAGTTTGGCAACATTTACACGCGCCTGCAAAACCCTACCACCGACGTTTTCGAGAAGCGCGTGGCCGCCTTAGAGGGGGGCGTTACGGGCCTGGCAACGTCAACGGGGCAGTCGGCGCAGTTCATTGCGCTGAACAACATTCTACAGGTGGGCGACAACTTTGTTACCACCTCCCACCTGTACGGCGGGACTTACAACCAGTTTAAGTCGCAGCTCAAGCGGCTGGGCGTTGACGCGCGCTTTACGGCAACCGATGAGCCGGAGGATTTCGAGAAGCTGATTGACAAAAAAACTAAGGCCATTTACTTGGAAACCATCGGCAACCCCGAGCTCAACGTGCCCGACTTTGACGCCATTGCCGCCGTAGCCAAGGCGCACGACCTCCCGCTGATAGTGGACAACACGTTTGGCGCAGCGGGCTACCTGTTTCGCCCGCTGGAGCACGGCGCTTCGGTGGTAGTAGAGTCGGCCACCAAGTGGATTGGCGGGCACGGCACCTCGCTTGGCGGCGTCATCGTGGATAGCGGCACGTTCAACTGGGGCAACGGAAAGTTCCCCTCGTTCACCGAGCCGTCGGAGAGCTACCACGGGCTGGTGTTCTGGGATGTGTTTGGGGCAAACGGGCCTTTCGGGAACATCGCCTTCAACATTCGCGCCCGCGTGGAAGGGCTGCGCGACTGGGGCAACACCATCAGCCCGTTCAACTCGTTCCTGCTGGTGCAGGGGCTGGAAACGCTCTCGCTGCGCGTGGAGCGCCACGTGCAGAATACGCTGGCGCTGGCCGAGTGGCTCGAAAAGAACTCTAAGGTGGAGTACGTCAACTACCCGGGGCTGCGTAGCAGCAAGTACTACGACTTGGCAAAGAAGTACTTCCCCAAGGGGCCGGGCGCAGTGCTGACCTTCAAGCTCAAGGACGACCCGGGCAACGCCGATAAGCTGATTGATAACGTTAAGCTGCTTAGCCACCTCGCCAACGTTGGCGATGCCAAATCGCTGATTATCCACCCTGCGGCTACCACGCACGAGCAGCTCTCACCCGAAGACCAAAAGGCATCGGGAGTAGCGCCGGGGCTAATTCGCATCTCTGTGGGCATTGAGCATATCGACGACATAGGCGGACATCCAGCAGGCGCTGGATGCCATAAAGTAGCGTACCGTAGAAGCTTATGCTCTACGCAAGCAAAGGAGGCTGCCTCAAAAAATACTTTTGAGGCAGCCTCGTCATGCGGGTGTGTGATGCTCCAAAATTTCAAACTTATTTTTGCCGGTAAAGATGAGCAGCGCAGCTCGCAGGTCGGGGCGGCCTTTCATCCGGTGCGCATGGAGGTACTGCCCCAGCTGCTCCATGCCTTCGCTTCGCTTGGCGGCGATTTCTGCTTCGGTAGCAGACGCCTTGCAGTACTTTATCTCGAAAATCCACTCGTACTTAACCTCCGGCAGCAGCGGGTTGCGCTGCAGGAAGATATCAGCCCGGCCCGGTACGGCCTCGTACTCGCTCATCGGGATGTAAATTTTGCTCATGAACAGGTAGGCCAGCAGCAGGATTTGAATGTACTTTTCGTCGAA
>JAIRMD010000208.1 GCA_031258915.1 Prevotellaceae bacterium | reverse complement strand
TACCCCAGCAGGCTCTACATCGACTACGTGAACGAAACCATCAGGAGCTCGGCTGACTCCACCGGCAACATTCCGGTCAACGTGGAGTACCGCATTCAGAGGAAGAAGAAGTGACGGGGGGATTGACGCGCTTTCTACTGATATGCTTCCCCTACGGGGAAGCATTATTGCTGCGCAAAACCTGCCCGCGTGCAGTATAATTCCGGACGGTTAAAACGCAGGTGACGCAGGGGATGTAGATTTCGGGGTGATAAAAAATCTCCGGCAAAGTATACTTCTTTCGGATTTTTGTCGTATATTTGCCACCAAATCATCAAAATTTTAAATGCTATGAGCTTAAAAGGAACAAAAACCGAACAAAACTTGCTGAAGGCTTTTGCCGGAGAATCGCAGGCGCGCAACCGCTATACCTTTTTCGGCAAGGTGGCCAAAAAGGAGGGCTACGAGCAAATCGCCGCCATCTTTGCCGAAACGGCGGGCAACGAGGAGGAGCACGCCAAGCTGTTTTTCAAGTATCTGGAAGGCGGCCCCGTTGAAATTACCGCAACCTATCCGGCGGGCATCATTGGCGCTACGCCGCAGAATCTGCTCGCCGCCGCCAACGGCGAGCTGGAGGAGTGGGAGAAGCTTTACCCCGAGTTTGCCAGCGTGGCCAAAGAAGAGGGGTTTGCAGCAGTGGCGGAAACGTTCAAGCTGGTGGCAACGGTCGAAAAGCACCACGAGGAGCGCTACCGCAAGCTGCTCTGCAACGTTGAGCGCGGCGAGGTCTTCAAAAGAGGCGACAAAACCCTTTGGAAGTGCCGCAACTGCGGGTATGTGCACGAAGGGGCATCGGCACCCGACGGCTGCCCCGCCTGCAGGCATCCGCAGGCGTACTTTGAGCTGCTGGCCGATAATTTTTAGCTATTCTACTTGTTTTATAAAAAAATCCCCCAACAGGCACGCTTTGTCGGGATCTTTATGCTATGCAAAACACAATAGCCACCGCCATACTGCTCGCGCTTTTGCCGGCGGGCATTTACGCTACGCCGCCCACCGACAAGTACTTCGAGGAGGTAACGCTTGCCATTGATACAAGCCTCTACACGCTGAGCCATCACACCATCCTGCACCAGCGCAAGCACCAGCTCTGCTTTGAGTACAGCAACCGCTACGCGGCGTGCGAGCTGCGATTTTACCCAAAGGAGGATAGCAACATTCAGCGCCTCTCGCTGGTTGAGTCGGCGGGGTACGAGGCGCTCGACTCCTTTGCTTTTCTCGAAGAGCAGGCCTGCTACCGTGCGCGCCTCCGCTTTGCCGATTTGTTCGGCAGCGAGCACCTCTCCATTCTGGTCAACGTAACAACGCTGCCGGAGGACGAAAACGCGCAGCCACACACCAAAACTTGGGAGCTGGCGCTGTTTCCCTACACGCAGACATGGGTGAAGCTTTTCTCTGCCAACGACATCCTTTTTGTGGGCGAAGAAAAGAGCTTTGAGCTGGAAACAAACAACGTGGAGAACATAAAGCCAACGAGCGACTGGCAGAACAGCAACGGTATAGACTACCGCGTGGTGATGCGGGATGGCAGGCTAATGCTGATTGTGCAGCCGCGCGAGCTGGGCGTAAAAAACATTGACGCCACGCTGGAAACCGTCGCCCCATTTCTTGATGCCAACAAGAAGCTGAGCAACATCGTTGCGCTACAGTCGCAGCAGTTCACCATCAAGGCGAGCCGCCTTGCGTTTTTGAACATGGACAAAAAAGAGGTAACCTACGACGACGAAGCCCGCTACAAGGGCGTGAACGTTGTGATAGACAACAGCCGCCGCCTGCAGCTCAACAGAACCTACCGGATAGAAGATCAGGAAGCCGCCGGCGGGTCGCTCATCGGAGAGCTGTTTACCATCAAAGATTTGGCGAACGATAAGACGCTGTGCAAGTTTACCGTCTTCAACCTCCACCGCAGCACCGATGGATACCTGTACATCAAAATGAGCGACACGCCGATGTTTATTACCAACCTCGACATTACGCCGCAAACACAAATATCGGCCATGCACGTGCTCCACGAGGGCAGAGACTGGCAGGCCGACAACAAGGTAAACCCCGGCGAGCAAGTAGACGTGAGCATAGAGGGAAAGTCGCTACACAAAGCCCGCTTTGCATGGCAGGATGCCGTAGATGTTACCTCCGACACTATCGACCAAACCGAAACGCGGCGGATGTTCAGGCTCTACATCCCGATGAGCGTCAACAAGCGGCAAATTGCCCTGCTCAACAACAGGCAGCCCACAGGGAAAGTCCTACAGGTAGAGGAGTACCAGCATCCGCGCCCCTTCGATTTTATTACGCTCAGCTACGGCGACAAGGTGCAGGTGAATGAAGTCAGCAACATCATCATATCGCGCAGCGTTCTCAAGGAGTTTTCGCTGCTGTTCGACAGGGAGATGATAGACGGCAAGGCCAAGCTGTACGGCAAGCAGTACTTGGACATTGACGTGCGCATTCTGGGCAAGCGCGGGGAGATTATTGAAATGCGCTCGCTCAAAAGCCAGCTGGTGTGCCCCGACGAAACCTCGCCGCGCGGCGCATACTACAAGGACAAAAATTGCCTGAGCGAAAACATCAACTTCAACAACATCCTGAACACCAAAACAAACGACTTGGATAACTTTGGAAAGGTGCAGCTCGACATCAGGCATTCGGCGGAGAAGTACTCCGAGCCGACCTTTGAGAAGCGCGTGGAGGTCATCTACCAGCCCAAGATGCTGTTCGACATTGACCTCTCGCTGCCGGCAGGCATGCTCATCCAGAATCTGGGCGAAAGCCAAACGGATAAGGAGTCGCAAAAGAAATCATCGTTCACCGACAACCTTGGCGGCATCAGCATTGCGCTCATTGCGCAGTTCAGCTTTACCAACAGCGAAAAAGCCGGAAAGATGAAGCCCTACCGCTGCGGCGCAGGATTTCTCTTCATCAACACCTTCAACTTTAGGGAAGACGCCAAGCGCGACCTCGCCTTTGTTGCGCTCGGCAGCATCTACCCGCTCAGCAGCCGCCGGATGTTCAACGTCCCCATTCACGTGGGGGTGGGCTACAAGCTGCAGGAAAAAATACCCTTTGTGATGATAAGCCCGGGAATAAGCGTAGCGTTTTAACGCGCACCCACGCCTACCTAAGCTTCCTCCGCTGCGCAGCGGTCTTTTTTTCCGGCGCATGAAAAAAATGCACCTGTTTTTTGCTCTGTGATATTAAAAAAAAACCACACAGGGTGAGCAATCCTGAAATTTTTTATACCTTTGTGCGTCTTTTGCATGTTTCACTAATTTTTTCTACTTTGGAAGACGGCACCCCTCTACTGCTTAACATTGCTGCAATCTGGCCAGATTGTTCTCTCCCCTTTGTAGTCACCGGTTCTGTGGTGTTGGTGGCGCTGCTGGCTACGTCTGCCCTGCTGTCGGGCTCGGAGGCGGCCTACCTTTCGCTTTCGGCGGACGACCTCGCCACGCTCAAATCCCGCTCCGGCCGATCGTCTCGCGTGGCGGCGCTGCTGCTCCAGCGCCGCGATCACCTGCTCAGCAGCATCCAGCTCGCCAACAGCGTGGTCAACGTGGCCATCATCATCCTTGCGGCGCTGCTCATGCAGCATACCCTGACGCTTTCGTCAAGGTGGCTTGAGCTCGCCGTCGAGGTATTCGCCATTACCTTTGCGCTGCTGCTGTGCGGGGAGGTGTCGCCCAAAATTTACACCCGCCGCAGCTCGCTCTCGCTCGCCGTTTTCATGGCGCTGCCGCTGTACGCGCTCTCAGCCCTCGCCATGCCCCTGAGCTTTCTGATGGTGAAAGTAACGCTACGCGCCAACCGGCGCCTCAAGCGCAAGCGCACCGGCAGCATATCCATCGACGAGCTGTCGGGCGTGCTCGACGTCATGCGCACCAGCAACGCCGAGGACAAAAAAATACTGAAAGGCATCGTTACGCTCGGCAGCACCGACGCTCGAAAAATCATGACCCCGCGCATTGATGTGGTCGCCGTAGATGTTGGCACCACCTTTGCCGAGCTGCTCCAGCTGATTGTAAAGTGGGAGTACTCGCGGCTGCCAGTGTACGAGGAGAGCTTCGACAACGTGAAGGGCGTGCTCTACATCAAGGATCTGCTCCGGTACCTGGGCCAGACAGACTTTGCATGGCAAACGCTGGTGCGCCCTGCCTACTTTGTGCCGGAGAATAAAAAAATAAACGACCTGCTGGAGGAGTTTCAGGCGCACAAAAACCACCTCGCCGTGGTGGTGGACGAGTACGGCGGTGCGCTGGGCATCGTTACCCTCGAAGATATTCTGGAGGAAATTGTGGGCGAAATCTCGGACGAATCGGACATGGAGGAGCTGCCCTACAAGAAGCAGAGCGACGGCGCCTACATCTTTGAGGGCAAAACGCTGCTCAACGATTTCTGCAAGCTAATGTCCCTGCCCAACGGCTACTTTGACGGCGTAACGGGCGACTCCGAAACGCTCGCCGGCGCGCTGCTGGAGCTGAAGGGCGATTTTCCTGCCCCAAACGAAGAAATTCGCTACAAGCAAGCGGTATTCACCGTCCTCGCCTTCGAGGGGCGGCGAATACAAAAGGTGCGCGTAGCGTTTAGCTAGCTCTTGCGCGATGCGTAAGGTCTGCTATGCCATTCCTTACCAGCGAACATTTGAAAAAAAATCGTGCCTTTGTCTTGGAATTAAGGTAATTTAGCAATTTAAAATGTATAACCATGAAGCAGCTACCGATAGGAACGCAGTCATTTGAAAATTTACGCAGCAATGGCTGCCTATACGTGGACAAAACCGAGCTTATCTACAAGCTAATTTCGTCCGGCAGCGTTTACTTTCTTTCACGGCCACGCCGATTTGGAAAGTCGCTATTGCTAAGCACAATGGAAGCGCTGTTCAAAGGGCAAAAGGAGCTGTTCGAAGGGCTTTATATTTACGACAAATGGAGCTGGTCGCGGCAATATCCAGTCATTACAATAGACTGGTCGCAGATAGACTTCTCCACGCTGGAAGAAATGAAGCTCAACTTGATGGACTATCTGGAAGAGATTGCCCTGAGCTACCAAATTACGTTAAATGCAGAATCGGCACCTGCTTACTTTAGAAAGTTGATTTATGCTTTGTACCAAAAAACCGGCAAAAAGGTCGCCGTGCTGATTGATGAATACGATGTTCCCGTTACCGACCACCTGCTCAATCCCGATTTGGAGGCTATCCGCAAAGCCGTGCACGATTTTTACCGAATAATGAAAGGCTCCGACAAATATTTGCAGCTTATTTTCCTGACCGGAATATCGAAATTCTCGGGGATGCCTGTCTTTTCGGCATTGAATAACCTGATAGATATTACTTTGCATGAGCAATATGCTTCGATATGCGGATATACTCAGGAAGAATTGGAAAGTAACTTTTCCGAATATATCGACATAACAGCCAAACATTTGGATATGACGAGAGAGTATTTGCTCGACCAAATCCGCTACTGGTATAATGGCTATACTTGGGATGGGCAAACAGCCATCTACAATCCATTTTCGACGCTGAATTTTTTTAACAATCAACGGTTTACCGATTACTGGTTTCGCACCGGCACGCCTACTTTTCTGATAGATATCATTCAACGCCGCAACAGCATGGATGGCGTGCTGACGCCAGCTGCTGTTGCCGAAAATATATTCAACGGATATGACCCGGCAGATATTGATGAAGTTCCTTTACTGTTCCAGACCGGATATTTAACTATCAAACAAAAAGAGCTGATTAACGGATGCGCACGCTATACGCTCGGCATTCCAAATTCGGAGGTAAACGAGGCTTTTCTGACGTGCCTGCTGAAGGCTTACGGAAAATATTCCAGCCAGCAGGTGGACAAGCTACGCACAACCATGGAGCAGCAGATAAAAGGCTGCGACGAAGCGGGGTTTGCCCGCAGCCTCGAGGTAATGCTTGCCACTGTCCCATACGAGATTCAGCATAGCAGCGAAGCCTACTACCATTCGATAATGCTGATATGGATGCGGTTGCTTGGATTCAGCATACTGGGCGAAGTATTGAACAACATCGGACGCGCCGACGCAGTCTGGGAGCAACCCGAAATAACTGTAGTTGCCGAAGTAAAATATCATGCCGAAAAGAAAATAGATACGCTGCTCAACGAGGCGATGGCGCAGATACGCAACCGCCGCTACTACAACAAGTATCTCGGAAAGGTAATGCTGCTCGGCGTTGCCTTTTCGGGCAAGGATGTCGGCTGCCGAATGGAGGAGCTAAAAACTTTACGCTAATTGAGAATTGAGAATTGCAATGAACAAATTTACGTTAGCCGCAGCCGGCATAGCTGCCACCCTGATTTTTGCGTGCAGCAGCAGGCAGATAGCCCCCAAGCCACGTGGCTACTACCGGATAGCGCTGCCGGAAAAGCATACCTACGCGCTGCTATCGCTCAAGGGGTACCCCTACGCCTTCGAGGTGTCGACGCACGCTACCGCCGCGCCCAGCGCCAGCAGAGGCAGCGAGCCTTACTGGCTCGATATTCACTACCCCGACTACAACGCCACCATATTCCTGAGCTATAAAAATACCAAAAACAGCTATGCCCAGCTGATAGAAGACGCTCATACGCTGGTGTACAGGCATACCATTAAGGCCGATGCCATCACCGAGCAGCGATTTGAGCACCACGACGGTAAAACCTTTGGCTACCTCTACGAAATTGGAGGTAATGCCGCCACCAACGTGCAGTTCTACGTAACCGACAGCGCAAAAAACTTCCTGCGCGGCTCGCTATACTTCAACACTCACCCCAACCAAGACTCGCTGACGCCCATCATTGAGTTTATTACCGAAGATATTCGGCATCTGTTTGAAACAGTTGAGTGGAGGTGATTCTGAAATCTGAAATCATCTCCCCTACTCTATCGGCTGCTGGTCGAATCGGCTTTGCCGCCGGTCGTACTTCAGGTCTTTGAGGAGCGACGATTTTGCGTTGATGACGAAATTCCAGCTCTTCCACGAGCCGATGGGCACCCACGAAAAGCTGAGCATCCAGCAGTGCAAATCGCGGCTGAGGCTAACCGAGGTGGGGGCTATCCGCCGCCGCTCCAAGTCGTAGCCCGACTGAGCCGTGAACGCCCACTTGGGGGTCAAGCTAAGGCTACCGTTGAAGTTGAGCGTTTGCACAATCGTGGGGACAAACGCCGGCTGGCTGTACGAAAACGAGTAGCTGAACCCAAACGACCACGGCAGGGTAAAGTCCACGTAGGAAATACGCAGGCCGTCGTACTCGCCCATAGGGTCAAGGTCGGACACAACGGGGTGCGGCAGCGCGTTGGTAACCTTTTCGCTGCGGTTGAACGAGTAGCTGAACGAAAAGCCAAAGTTGGTCAACCGCGCCAGCTTTCCTGTTCGCGTGTAGTGCCAGTACTTGGTTTGCCGCCCCTCGCTGCTCAGCGCGTAGGGGTTGAGCACGCCGTTGAAGCTCACGCCCAGCGTACCGAACAGGGTCGTACGCCCCGAGAATGCAATGTTCGAGAGGTTCATAGAGTCGGCCAGCAGGTTGTACGAGGCCGAGAAGTTGAGCGCCTCCAGCAGCTTTATCTTCTTAGAGCCGGTGCCGGTGGTATCGCTCTTGGAGCGCACCTTCATCTCAAGCGTATTGCCCAACCCGAAGCTCAGCGAGGCGTTTTTTCCCGAGCCGGCCGTACCGTATATGCCGTTTTGGTGCGGCGAGTAGTTTTGCGTTCGTCCGGTAGAGTCAACCTTCACCCTTTGGTAAATGCCCCACATAGGATCGCTGAAATCGGGGCGCCAGCCAAGCGATACGCTCGGCGAAATAACGTGCCGCACCGCCTGCACCGGCGACCACTTGCCCAGCGTGAACATGCCGTATATCATGGTCGACGTTGAGGCGGAGGTAGAAAAATCGTAGTCGTGCGACAGGCCGTATACCGTATCGCGGCGGACGTAGCCCTTGCGCCCCGCCGTGTCCACCCACGTCTGGTTGATGTGGCTAAAGTAAACGCGGCCGTTGTACGAGATGGATGGCGTAAAGTTGATAAACTTGGCCACCGTGAAGGGCACCGACAGCGAGGTGTTGTACCGCGCACCGTTCTTCATGCGGCGCTTGAACAAGTTTTCGAAATCGTTGAACTCGTACTCCTTTGCGGTAACGGTATTCTGCATGTTCACCGCGAGCGGGATTCCGATATTCTCGTACCACCTGACCGGCCCCACGCGCTCCTTTCGCTTGAACGGCGTGATGCGCGCCATGTTGAAGGTGAGCGTAGGCAAGCCCAGCGTGATGATGCTGTCGCGCGTGTTGTGCGAGTGCGTAGCGGCCAAGCTCATGCTAAACGGCGTTCCGGGCCACACCTGCGAGTACGAAATGCTGGACTGCGTGGTGTTGGTGAGCGATTCGTTGAGCGATGTCTCGTTAATTTTCCTGTAGCTCGAGCTGGTAAAGTTGACGCTCGCCGAGAATGTTTTGTTTGGGCTGAACTTGGGGTCTTGCGAGTGGTTCCACCGCAGCGAAAACGCCGTGTTGGGGTTGTAGTCGGGGCTGCCCGGCTCGCCTATCACGTTGTAGGCGTAGTTGATGTCGAAGCCACCGCTGAAGTGGTACTTCCACATGTAGGAGGCGCGCGAGCTAAGCCGCCACGAGCCCAGCGTAAATATATCGCCCGTAAGGGTAACGTCAAAGTAATCGTTGAGCGCCAAGTAGTATCCACCCTCGCGGAAGTAAAAGCCGCGGTTGGCCTCCTCGCCGTAGGAGGGAATAATAATCCCCGAGGCGCGGCTCGACGACTGCGGGAACATGCCGAAAGGAATAAAAAGCGGCGTAGGCACATCCTCCAGCACAAAGTAGGCGGGGCCGGTTACCACCTTATCGCCGGGAAGCACCTTTGCCTTCATCAGGCTCATGTACCAGTGGGGGTCCTCGTTTTCGCAGGTGGTGTACTTCCCTTGTGCCACGTAAACGATGTTATCGGGCATGCGCTTAATCACCTCTCCGTGCAGGTAGCCATCGCTCTGCTGCGTAATTACAGCGTATATTTTTGCCTTCTTGGTGGAGAGGTTAAAGTACATCGAATCCATCTCAAACGTTTCGCTGCCCTGCTTGAACACCGGCCTTCCCTTGGTGGTTTGCGATACCGTATCGTACGTGCCGCGCGAAAATGCAATCTCAGTATCCATGTTGAAGTCAATGAAATCGGCCGTTATTTCCATGTCCTGAAATGTCACCTTGGCGTTGCCGTAAAGCAGCACCCGCATTCCACCTTCAAGCAGGTAGATGGTAGAATCCTCGGCGTTGTACACCACCGGGTCGGTAAGGGCATCCTCAGAAATATCGCTGTCAACAAGCGCCGAATCGGGCAGCGCCGTTGAATCGGGCAGCATCCCCAACGATAGCGCCATTGAATCGGGCAAGGCCACAGCATCGGGCGCTGCAAGCGCACCGCTATCGGGCACAGCGAATGGCGCCTGCAAAGTGTCCGCAGGCGAAAGCTGAACCTGTGCTCGGGCTACTAAACCCATGAGCGTAAGCACAAAAAAAACAAGATATCTGTTAAGGTTGG
>JAIRMD010000019.1 GCA_031258915.1 Prevotellaceae bacterium | reverse complement strand
TGGTGGGCGCCCACCCCATGAGGTGCTCCACCACAAAAGGCTTATCCGACGACAGCCATACGGGCAGCGGAGAGCCGTTGGCGTAGGGCGTAATGGTGGAATCCGCCTTCACAAAAAAGTTCTTTACGTCGTGCGTCTTGGCGAGCGATATGGTAGAAGTGGTGCCTCCCTCTTTTTTGGTGATGACTGTATTATCGCTCAGGGCAATCACTTTGACCAAATCGTCGTATGTTCCGCTCATGCTCCAAACGAGGTAGTGTTTTCCGGCGGTGTAGGTAGGCCATAGCTGCTCGTAGTTGTGGTCGCAGGCACCGTGCACCACCTCTTCGCCGCACCCCACAGCGCTAAACACGGCCACATTTTCGTTGGCCGACACCGTATAGCCGGTAAGGTCGGTAGCCGTCCTATCCGCTTCGGCGCTGGAGTGCGCTCTGACGCAGTACAGGTAGGTTTGTCCCGCCGCAATGTGTACGTCGCTTACCACCGGCGTGTCGTCGGGCTTGCGTATGGTGACGGTAGCGGGGTTGCCCGTAGCGATAACGCTGATGTACGAGTAGCCGGCGCCCTGCGCGTCGTATATCGGTTGATGCGATATAACCGTATAATCTTTTCCCAAGGCGGTGGTTGGCAGCACGGTGGTGCCGTCCGAAGAGGCGGTTATCACGTTGATGGCAAACAAGCCGATGTCTTTCGTTGCCGTTACCTTGAGCATTCTATTGGATATTGTTCCGCTTGCGAAGTTCTGCTCACAGTACGACCTGGTTACGTCCACCGTGTACACCCCTGCGGCGTACCATTTGTTGTTGTCCAGATAGTTACCGTCGCCGTACTGCGCGGTAATGCGGCAATCCTCCGGCACTACGTAGCGGATTTTCACGCTTCCCTCGCCGTGTATCGTAGGGTTTGGGAAAAAAGTCAGGTAAAATTCCTTACCGTGCGTAGCGTCTGTTTGCGCGGAAGCGCCTACGGCGGCAAAAAGAGCGAATATCGCAAGGCAGAGCCCCGATATTCTGCGGGAGATAAAGTAGTATGTCATGGCGTTAAAGTTCTATCTATTAAGTGCTTGCATTTTCAAATTTTTCAAAAAGGGTTACCATTCAGCGTCCACTCCACGCCCGCTCCAACTTCTCCCTACAAAGGATTGTCGCCTTAGATAACCTTCAAGTTTACCGTACTGTTAGATACAATTGATATATTCCCCTACGGGGAATCGCAGCTCGGCGCAGCCAATCGCAACAATTTAGGGACGGAATGTTGGTAGAACCGGGGCTCCCCCCCACCGCCGTCTATTTACAGCGTAAGCGTATAGTACGCTTACGCAGAAGGTATATAAGCAGCCACCCGCGCCATGAAAAAAAAAACATGGCGCGGGTGGTTGAAAAATTCGTAAAAGATATATAATATTTATTACGCGCGTGATAATTACGCGCGTGCGTAAAAAATACGTAACTTGCTGAGCTGTGTGTGTGTGTGTGTGTGTGTGTGTGTGTGTGTGTGTGTGTGTGTGTGTGTGTGTGTGTGTGTGCGCTTCAAAATTCAAAGATTGGGCTTGCGCCGGGTGGGCGAAAAATTTTTGAACTTTGAAGGTCGAAATTTCGGCTATTTGAGGGCTGCTACGCATCTGAATAACTCTTGAATAATTCGATTACCAAACTTGCGCCAGCAAATATACGAAAAAATTTTCGGCAAGCAAAATATTTAAAAAAAATTTTTTTTTTCACGGCGTAGCGAGAGAATTAGGATAGGGTGATAGTACTGGGCGAGGTGTTAGCTCAAGAGCACCAGCTTTTCAACCTTCTCTGCATACTCTCCGTTGCTGCAGCGCA
Source organism: Prevotellaceae bacterium (assembly GCA_031258915.1). Classification (GTDB taxonomy): domain Bacteria; phylum Bacteroidota; class Bacteroidia; order Bacteroidales; family UBA932; genus JAITMY01. The sequence continues at coordinate 4,108 of JAIRMD010000019.1, read as the reverse complement.
CTTTGAGCTTGTAGAGGTAGGTTCCTCGTCCGAGCTTGGCGCCGTAGTCGTCGCGGCCATCCCACTCAATGGGGGCGCTGCGCAGCGAAACGCTGCTTGGCGGAACGTTGCAGCGTATGGTTTTGACCAGCTTCCCGGAGATGGTGAATACCTGCACAAGCGCCTCCATATCCGTGTAGGGTCGGTTATGCTCAAAGAAAAAAGCTGTTTTTTGCGTAAACGGGTTAGGGTAGTTGAGCACCCTGCTGAGCGTAAACTGCTCGTCGCCGATTACCTTGAACTCGAGGCTTTGCTCGGCGGGGTTGTTCACCACGTCCCACACTTTAAGCGTAGCGGTGTACGCTCCCTTTTCCAGCGGAGGAATGGGAAACTCCACGCGCCCGGAGGTGTAGCTGTCGGTGTTGGCGGTGTAGTAGCTGTTCAGGATGTATGCTTTGCTGTTTTGCTGCAGCCTGAGCGTGATGTCGCGCCCCACGCCGTTGCCCGTGATGTTGATGCCGCTGCTGTCGGTAAGCAGGGCAATGAAGGTGGGCGCCTCGGTGGTGGCGCCGCCGGGCACCCAGCGCTCGTCGTTCATGTACATGCGGATGCCGGGCGGCGTGGTATCCGTTACGGCGTTACCGCTTGTGCCGCCTATCGGCATAAGGCTGCTGCCGGCTACCAGCTTGTCCCCAGATTTGCCCATGTAGGTTATTTTCCCGTTGCCGTAGCCGGGCGCAATATCTTGCGGCACGATGAATTTGACCGTAAACAGCCCGCTGTGGCGTGTCGAAACCTTACCTTTATATAGCAGGCTGCTTTGCGTGCGGTAGGTGAACGGCGCTTGCCCGCTGTTGCCCAGCGTTTGCTTGCGCTGCTCCTTGTCGAATATGCTGATGTAAAGCGTATCGGTTGGGCTGCTGCTGCTCACGCTGCCGTCAATGCTCGCTTTGGCCAACGCTTTCAGCGTATCGGGGGTAGCGTACGGGATGCCGTTAATGTGGGTTGTCTGCGCCGTGAGCGATGGAAAATGAAGCATGAGCGCGGGGTCGCCGAGCAGCGAAAAGTTGAGCTGGTTTACCCCTGTGGTCGAGGCGTTTTTGCTGCGCCTCACCATTTCGCCAATGCGGGCGTAGCTGCCGGAGGCATCTTTTCTGAAAAATTCTTCGATGAATTTTTGGTTGAGCGCCGAGTTGGCGCTGGAGAATACCAGCCTTGTGGTCGATAGCATGGCAATGCCGCCGCCGTTGGGCAGGAAGAGCACCTGCTCGCCGGCCGAGCGTATGTTGGGGTTGTCGAAGCGGCTAAACTCGCAGGTGGCGGTAACAAACAGCGGCAGGCGGCTGCGGTTGCTCCACCGCTTTATGTCGCTCAGGGTTATCACCTGCTCGTGTGCAAGCCACTGGTCGTTGGCGTGGCCGGTGTAGTTCACCAGCAGCGCTCCGCTGCATACTGCCGAGTTGATTGCTTCGGTAACGTCGGGGTAGCGCTCGCCCATCGGCGTAGATTGCTGCATGTAGGCATCCATGTATATTTTGTTGACGTAGAACGAGGGGGCGGAATCCATGATGTAGCTGCCTATTGTTTCGGCTTGCCGCATGTGGTCGTTGCCGTCCTCGTCGTCGGCAATGATGATGCACTTGCTCATCCAGTCGCCGTTGAGGTTAGCGCTGTACTGCTCTATCTTGTCCACCAGCGTGGTGGCCTCTGAGCTGCTGCGCGCGGGGATGCGCCCCACAGCCATGTCCAGTGCGCCAACCATGCCGGCATCGCTGAGGTACTCGCCGTCGTCGAGCAGCACGAAGAAGTCGTCGCTCACGTACGACCGCTCCGAAACCAGCGAGTTATCCGACTGAAAGGTGAGGATATGCCCCACGCCTTTTTTCCCCTCGTAGTTCACGTAGGTGCCGCTGCCGAACAGCAGCAGGTACTTCGGGGCTGTAGCGGCGCTGCGACGGTGAAACATGCGCATAAAGTTGCGAATGGCGCTCACGTCGGGCAGCCCGCCGGAGAACTCGTTGTACACCGCCTCGGTGGTTACCGTCAGCGCGCTCATCTTGTCTTTTTTTCGGTGAAAATCCGCCAGCCGCTCGGCCTGAGATGCAAGCTCGGGGTGGGTGACAATGACCAGCTCCGGCGGCTGCGCTCCGTGCAGATTTTGGTTGGGCACCTCGCCCACGTACTCAGGGCTTAGCAGCATGTTGTCGGTAAACGCCGCAAACTCGCGCAGGCTTGGCGTTTCCACAGTAAAGCTGATGTTGCCCGAAGTAGCGATGCCGCTTACCTCCTGCACGTTGTGAGGGTTGGTAACGTCCCACACCTTCACGTTTTGCTGCGATGTGGCAATGCTGAAGCGGGTAGCGCGTCCGGCGCCCACGCGCTGCGCGTCGCGAAAGAGCAGCTGGCTGCTCTGCAGCTGCAGGTACGCCCGTGCGTTGATGGTGGTAAAATCCCACACGCCCCACGCCGATGCCGAATTTTCGGGGCGGTTGTACGTTATTTTAAGGCTGATATTTTCGCTGCTTACCGGAGTATTATCTTCAAACAGAGCGGTGTCGGCCTTCATGTAGTCCACGTTTTGGGTAACAGGCGTAATGGTTAGCGTATAGGTGGCGGTATTGTTGACTAACATGGAGTAGGTGCTGCCGGTGGTGCTGCGGGCGGCGGCGCACACCTGCATTTTCAGCTGCGGGGCGCTGAGGCAGAGCGACGGTACGCTGAAGCTAAGCGAATGTTGCCGCACAGCGCCGTATACCTCCCCGAAAAAACGCCGCCCCGAGCGCAGCAGGTTCGTATCGATGCGCTCGCGGTAGTCGCGGTAGTCGTAGGTGTCGGTAACGTCGGTGGCCGCCGCCGCCTGCGCCGCAACGGACATTGGCCGCACCGCTTTGCTGTCGGTGATGTAGATGTATGCCGATTCGGAGTATTCGCTTTGCTCGTGCTCAAAAAATTTTTTTTGAGCGTTGTACAGCCACGTATTTTTTGCCTCGGCGTAAAAAAGGATTTTGCCTCCGCTGACTTTTGCAGCAATTTGCAGCAGGTCATCCGGATTTGCTTCGCTGTTGAGGCGCGGCAGCCCACGGCACCCGTTGCCCCACACGCTTACCGCGTTGAGGTCGGAGAATCCCCATTTTCCCAGCATTTCGGCGGTGAGCTGATGCACGCCGGTTTGCTTTATGCGCAGCTTTACCCAACGCCCGCTGCTCAGCACCGAACCGGAAGCCTCGGCTGCCTGTGGCTGTGATGTGCGGTTTTGGGCGTTGGCCGAGCAAAGCATTAGCAGCGCAGACAGCATAAGCGTAGCGTACGAAAAACCCCACGAGCGAGATTTTATCGCACCTCGAAGAATGCTGGTTGTATGTTTCAGCAAATACTTTTTCACTTTTTTAAGACGGAAAAGAGTGCGCAAGATAAGCATTTTTCTGTCATTTTTCTACCTTTGTCCGCTACAATGTCAACTAAATTGTCATATCAACGCCGCGCTGTATACCTGCTGCTTGCCTGCTGCCTGCGCTGCGGGCATCCTGCGCAGGCGCAGGATGCAAGCTTTGCCCAGCCGTACATGGCGCCGCTTTACCTCAACCCTGCCTACTCGGGCATGGAGAATGTTGTGAGGATGGGCGCTACGTATCAGTACCGGTGGGGGCGGCTGAGCGAACCCTACATGCTCTACTCGGCCTACGCCGACTGCTACTTCGATGCCCTCAAAAGCGGCGTAGGCATTTGCGCCGCTTCCGACCGCCAGGGAGGAGGGGCGCTGACAAACACCTCGGCAGGAGCATCCTACGCCTACAACCTGCGCATTGCCGAAGCAACATTTCTTCGATTTGGGCTGCAGGCGCTGCTGGATGTAGCTTCTACCAACGCCTCCAAGCTTGTTTTCCCCGATATGCTTGGCGCTTACGGTAGCATTGCAGCCGGCAACGCCTACGCCTCGGAGCAAAAAGTTTACTTCGACATGGCGGCAGGCAGCGTATTTTCGCACCGTATTTTTTACATTGGCGCCGCCTTGCACAACCTCATGGAGGCGCCCAACGGCGAGGTGCTTGGGCAAGCCGTTGCCACCCCACGCAGGCTCACCCTCCACGGAGGTTGCAATATTTCCATACCGCTGCATGGGCGTAGCGCC
>JAIRMD010000010.1 GCA_031258915.1 Prevotellaceae bacterium | reverse complement strand
GCAGAGCAGCGCCGCCGCAAATGCTGATTTGAATGTTGATTTTAGCTTGTTCATGCCGTGTTGTAGGAGGCGGATTCCGAATCCACCTGCTTTTGATTTCACGGCGCAAAGGTAGAGGCGGGAAGCTACCAAGCGATGACAGAAATGTGAATATTGCGCTACGGTTTAATTACGAATTTGAGAGTTGGGAATTGCGACCGCCATGCCGGCAAAACCATTTCTCACAATACTGTCATCAAGCTCATTGGATTTCTTACCGAAGCCTACCTTTTATACCCGGCAAGGCGCTACGATATTAAGGGCAAGGAGCTGCTTTCTACCGTCGAAAAATACTACGTGGTGGACTTAGGGCTGAAAAACATTATGCAAGCCAACAGGTACGATGCCGACATGGGGCACAAGCTCGAAAATGTGGTATATTTTGAGCTTCTCCGGCGCGGCGGACAGGTTTTTGTGGGTAAAAACAGCCTTAAAGAGGTTGATTTTGTGGTGCAAAAGCCAAACAATGAGCGCGAGTACTACCAGGTGGCCTATACCGTTAATGACGAAAAAACGGCAGAGCGCGAGTTTTCGGCATTAAGAAGCATCGGCGACAGCTACCCCAAGTACGTCCTGACCCTCGACTACGACAGTGCAGCTGTTGACGGCATCCGCAAGCTGAACGTAGTTGACTGGCTGCTAACTTCTGCGTAAGCTGACGTATGAGCGCTGCTGGTGGGAGATTCCTCGCTGCGCTCGAAGTGGGGAGGGAGAGGATGCCCCCCCACTCTCACCTCTCATTCTGTTGGCCTTATGATGAAGCTGAACGTGTAGTCGTCGTAGGGTATCATGTACGGCGGCAGCGGCAGCGCACCCCAGCTGTTGACGCACCCCAGCCCCATTTGCTTGAGCTCTACGTTGACGTAGGTTGCGTTGCGCTTTTTGAGCTCGGTAGGGTAGTCCGTCGAGAAGGGCGTATCCCTGTCGATGTCGGCCATTGCGTAGGGCAGGGCGGAGGCCGAGAAGAGTTTGTCCGAAATCAGCTCAATCCCTCTGCCCGACAGGTCGGTTACGCGCCACCAGCGCAGGTCAACGTGCGTGCCCGATTCCTGCGGGCGGACGTACTCTGCGTGGTACTGCTCGTCCACGCGCTGGCGGTACCGCCCCACCACCGACGCCGATTTGCGGTCGGCGTAGCTTTCGAACGGCCCTTCGCCGTAGAACTCCACCACGTTGTAGCGCGACGGCAGGGCAAAGGACATCCCAAACCGGAACATGCTCGGAACATCCTTGCGGCTCTTGTCCGCCGTCATCGTCTGCGACACCTTCACCTCTCCCGCCGCGTTGATTTCGTAGCGCAGCGTCAGCGCAGCGCCGGTGCTCGCCATCTCATGGGTGCTCGTTACCACCACGTTGCTGCCCTCCTCCTTAGCGTCAATGCTCTTTAGCGCCAAGTGCGGGTAGCGCCACGCCGCATACTTGTGGTGCAGCTGCGCCCCTATGTCGTTTTCGGTAACGGCGCGGTTAAACTCGGGCTGCAGCGGCTTGTCCACCAGCTCGCGCCCCTCGTACAGGTAGCGGTCGAGGAATCCGCTGTGGCGGTTGAACTCTATGCGCCACGTTTTGCCCGAAACAAAGATGTAGCTAAAGTCCCCGCCCAGCGCCGGTTTTTCGGGCAGCTTGGCGAGCGCAAAGCTGGCCTTGGGGTCGCAAGCGTTGGCAACGGGCAGCTGGTCGTAGGCAAGCACGTGCCCTGCGGGCAGCAGCGGCGAGGCCTCCTTTAGCTTGTACTCAACGTTGAGCAGCAGCTCGCCCCGCAGCGCGGCCACATCGCCAAGGTCAAGCTGCAGCTGAGCAGCGGACTGCGGCGCTACATCCAAATCCCACACCCGGCCTTCCTTCACCACGCTTCCGTCCGCGAGTAGCTGCCACGAGGCGAAGCACCCCGACAGGTCGGTAAAGAAATTTTCGTTGTAAACCTCCACAAGGCCTCTGGCCGGGTCAACCGCTTTGGTGTGCACCGGCTGGTAAACGTGGCGCACCTCGTAGCTGTGCGGATGGTAGCTGCGGCGCGCCGAAACAATGCCGTTGCAGTTGAACGTTTTGTCGGAGGCGTCGTAGCGGTTGAAGCTGCCGCCGTAGGTGTACGTTACCGTGCCGTCGGCGTTGTAGCGGTTCAGCGCCTGATCTGCAAAATCCCAGATAAAGCCGCCCTGGTACATCGGGTACTGGCGGGTAATGTCCCAGTACTCCTTCAATCCGCCCAGCGAGTTGCCCATAGCGTGGGCGTATTCGCACTGTATGAGGGGCTTTTGCGGGTCGCCGGTCAGGTACTTCACGCAGGCTTCGTAGCCCATGTACATGGGGCAGTTGACGTCGCTGTGGTCGGTATTTCGGGCTTGCTCGTACTGCACGGGGCGCGAGGGGTCGTACTTTTTAATCCACTCGTAGCACCGCTCAAAGTTAGGCCCGTCGCCCGCCTCGTTGCCCATGCTCCAAATCACCACCGAGGGGTGGTTGAAGTCGCGCAGCACCATGCGGCTGTTGCGCTCCATGTGCGCATCGGCGTACAGCTCATTTTTGGCCAGCGTGCGCTCGCCGTAGCCCATGCCGTGCGATTCGACGTTGGCCTCGTCAACGAGGTAAATGCCGTACTCGTCGCACAGGTCGTACCACGTGGGGTCGTCGGGGTAGTGGCACGTGCGCACAGCGTTGATGTTAAGCTCCTTCATCAGCCGGATGTCGCGCACCATATCCACGCGGGTAAGGTAGTAGCCCCTGTCGGGGTTCATCTCGTGGCGGTTGGCGCCTTTGATGAGCACAGGCTGGCCGTTCACCAGGAATTGCTTGTTTTTTATTTCGCATTTGCGAAATCCGACGTTCAGCGATACTGCCTCCGCAACCTTTCCGCCTTCTGCCTTTACGATGGCAGTGAGGCGGTACAGGTTAGGCTCTTCGGCGCTCCACTTCTTGGGTTTGGCCACCCTGAGCACGGCTTGCAGCGTCCCGCGCATGGCGGCAGATGCGACTTCTCTCCCCTCGCCGTCGGTGAGCAGCAGGGCTACCTCCTTTACCCCCGGCGTAGCCTCTGCCTTTACGGTCAGCGTGCCGTCGGCGTAGGCCTCGTCAAGGTCGGGGGTTACCTTTATATCCTTGAGGCGATGCTTGCTGCGGGCGTACATGTACACGTCGCGGGCCACGCCGGAGAGCCGCCAGAAGTCCTGATCTTCGAGGTAGGTGCCGTCGCACCAGCGGTGCACCTGAAACGCAATGAGGTTTTTGCCCGGCTTGACGTAGCTTGTGATGTTAAACTCTGCGGCGAGCTTGCTGTCCTCGCTGTAGCCCACCTCGCGCCCGTTGACCCACAGGTGGAGGTTGGAGGTTACCGAGCCGAAGTGAATGAACACCTCCTTTCCGCTCCAGCCTGCGGGAATATTCACCTCGTTGCGGTACGACCCTACATGGTTGTTCTCCGCAGGCGGCAGCGGAGGGGTGCTTTTGTGCTGGTTGCGCCATGCGTAGCCGATGTTGACGTATAGGGGGTCGCCGTAGCCGTTGAGCTCCCACAGCCCCGGCACAGGCATTGCTCCCCAGCCCTTATCGTCAAAATCCGGGCGGTAAAAATCAGTGGGGCGCATGTCGGCATCCTTCACCCAGCTGAACCGCCACACGCCGTTCAGCGACTGGTAGAGCGGGTTGTCCTCTGCGCTACCCGCTATGGCCGACTGCATATCGGGGTAGGCATAAAAGCTCGAGCGCATAGGCTCTCGGTTAATGGCGTTCACGCGCGGGTCGCCCCACGGCTCTTTTTGCGCATCGGCCGCTTGAGCAGCCCCCAAAGCGGCGCATAGCGTAAGGCCAGACGCGAAGCAGGAAGTAAGCATGTTTTTCATAAATCTAACAAAAGAAGAAAGGGTGGATAAATAAAGCATGGATAAAATTTAATTTTCTACAAAGATAGCATTAAATTCCCAAACACACGCAAGCGCATAAATAGTGATTTATTCGCTATTGATATAATTTAATACTATCTTTTCGCCACCTATCGAAAAAAAATATATACCTTTGCCGCAAGTTTAGTAATCGAACTACTCAAAAGTTATTCAGATGCGTAGCAGCCCTCAAATAGCCGAATTTTCGACCTTCAAAGTTCAAAAAATTTTGCGCCGTTCGGCGCAAGCCCAGTCTTTGAATTTTGAAGCGCTAAATGAGTGCGCGCACACACGCACGCACGCACGCACGCACGCACGCACACACACACGCACACACATATATTCTGAATTCTTATCAAAAACACTGGTATGACTCTTTGGATGGGAGATATTGCCTATAGCAAGATATTTACAAAAGGCAATACAAACACACACACATAGGAAAACATCAAATTACCATGCATCTGTCTGCATCCACTGCTCATGTCTAATAATGTCATTTACAGTGAATACTATCGAAACTAAAATCATCAAATAAGTAACTCTCTAGAATTCTATTACAGAAGTTCCCGGTTCAATTCTCATCCGAGACACAGGTTATTGTGACAAAAGTTTCGAGTGGTTTTCCTTAGTTTATCCAGGAAATGCTGGAAAGTACTTCGATTAGGCTACGACCACTGCCTTCCAAACACTTTCCATTTCATCATTCGCCTGTCATCAGACCAGCCGACTCTACACAATTTCGATACTGAAAAGGCGTCGTTAAATGGTGCACATAAAATGAAATTACAGCTATGCTGAATCTGCTTAGGCTACTCAGTTAATGTGAATAATTTATAGGGAAAAAGAGGCCAAATGTGAATTTGAAAATGGCTTTAAAAAACTGGATTTTCATTCACGTGTAACGCTTGTCTTCTAAATAACATATTTCATGGAGACAGTCTTCCTTGAAAACATAATATTCGCTCATCTGGCGAAGGCCCATTCCTTACGTCTTTGATGAGACCCGAAGTATCATTACCATGTTA
>JAIRMD010000145.1 GCA_031258915.1 Prevotellaceae bacterium | reverse complement strand
ACACACACACACACACACACACACACACCAAACTTGCAAGATACGTAATCTTTTCTTGCCCTGCAACAGCTTGGAGATTTTATTTTTTAGCGAATGGTCAGCCAGTTTGTCCGTTCACTTTTTTTATGCTTGCCTCCATAGTACTAGCAGGCCGCAGAGCCTTTCGGCAGCCTGCCATATGTTTCCATACTCTTTTCATTCATCACTTAAACAAATTTTCTTATGTGCAAAAAGCTACTCGATGAAAATCGGGCAGGGCAGACTGCGTCTGCGCCTGCTCAGGCGGTTGGCGGTGGGCTAAGGCGGGTGAAATGCCTGCTGCCGCTGCTGCTATGCGCTACGCTACCCCTGTCGCTGTGGGCGCAAAATCTTAACGTCTCCGGAACGGTGCGCGATGGCAACAACGACCCTGTAGCGGGGGCAAGCGTTGTGGTCAAAGGCTCTACGGTGGGCGTTACCACCGACGCAAGCGGTGGCTACACCATCGGCGCACCGACCGACGCAACGCTGGTATTCTCCTTTCTGGGGCTAAACACCATAGAGGAAGCCGTAGCCGGGCGCGGGCGCATTGACGTTGTGCTGACCGAAAGCGACCAGTCGCTCGACGAGGTGGTGGTGATTGGCTACGGAACGGTGAAAAAGCGCGACCTGACGGGCGCCGTATCGTCGGTGGGCGCAAAGGAGATTACGGCGGCGCCCGTGAGCTCGGCGGCAGAGGCGATTGTTGGAAAAATGGCCGGAGTTCAGGTGGTTACTACGGAAGGCTCGCCGGATGCAGAGGTGAAAATCCGCGTGCGGGGCGGCGGATCGGTTACGCAGGATAACTCGCCCCTGTACATTGTAGATGGCTTTCCGGTGAGCAACCTCAGCGCAGTTGCACCCGGCGATATTGCCAGCATTGACGTGCTGAAGGATGCGTCGAGCACAGCCATCTACGGCGCGCGCGGCGCAAACGGGGTAATCATCGTTACCACAAAGCAGGGCATCGAGGGGCGTACAACGGTGAGCTTCAACGCCTACTACGGGGTGAAGCAGCTCACGAAGCAGCTGGACGTGCTGACCCCTTACGAGTTTGTGCTGTCGCAGGCAGAAATTATTGGCGCTACCAACACCGATTTTACCAGGTACTTTGGCGAGTTTGACGATATTGACCTCTACCGCTATCAGGCAGCCTCCGATTGGCAGGATGAGCTCTTTGGTCGCACCGCCGCTACTCAGTCGTACAACATGAGCATATCGGGCGGCACCAGCGACACCAAGTACAACCTGAGCCTTTCGCGCAACGATGAGGAAGGCATTATGCGCAACTCGGCCTACGATAGAACAAATATCAGCTTTCGCTTCAACAATAAAATCAACAAGCGAATGAGCGTTGACTTCAACGTGCGCTTTTCCTACACCAACGTGGACGGAGCAGGCCTGGCCAGCTCGGGCAGCGCCTCGTCCAACCGCCTGAAAAACGCCGTGCAGTTCCGCCCAACGCTGGGGATAGCCTCATTCTCGGACAACGTTGACCAAACGTTTTTGGACGACCTCGAGAGCAGCAGCCAGCTTTACGACCCGCTGAAAACGGTTAGCGATGACTATCAGGCGCAGACACGCCTAAATACGGCTTTCAACGGAGCGTTTAGCTATAGCATTATAGAGAACCTTACCTACAGGCTGGAGGGCGGCTACACCGTTGGCAACAACCGTAGCGACCGCGTGTATGGGCCTACCACCTCCGAGAGCCGCACCAACGGGCGCGGCAAGCCCATTGGGCAAATAGGTACAACGGGCGCGGAGAGCTACCGCGTGGCTAACCTGCTGACCTACGACGTGGCGCAGCTGGGCGAGGTGCATAGCTTGAACATCATGCTGGGGCAGGAGCTCAACGCCGACTGGTCAAAGTCAACCTCCATGCGGGCGGAAGACTTTGCCGTTACCATGGGCGCCAAAGAGGTGCTGGCCAAAATGCGCCTCGGAACGCCCACGAGCATTAGCGCCACCGAAACGGCAGACAGGCACATGGCATCGTTCTTTGGGCGCGTCAACTACACGCTCCTCGACCGCTACCTGCTCACGGCGACAATGCGCGCCGACGGGTCGAGCAAGTTTGCCCCGGGCAACCAGTGGGGCTACTTCCCCTCGGTGGCGGTGGCGTGGAGAGTTAGCGACGAAGCCTTTTTGGAGGGGGCAAAGGGGGTGCTGTCGAACCTGAAGCTCCGCCTCAGCTACGGAACGGCAGGCAACAACCGCATCAGCGATGACCTCTGGAAGATGACCTACAGCACCACTACGTCGGGCAAGGACTACTACCTGAACGAGGTGCAGCAGCCGAGGCTTGTGCCGGGAAGCAGCATGTCTAACCCCGATTTACGCTGGGAAACCACCATAACCCGCAACGCAGGGGTGGACTTTGGCCTCCTGAAATCCCGGCTGTCGGGCACTGTTGACCTGTACTGGAACACCACCTCAGATTTGCTGATTAGCGCGCGCATACCCACCAGCACGGGCTACAGCAACCAGATGCAGAATATAGGGCAAACGTCGAACAAGGGCGTTGAGCTCACCCTGAACATGGCGCTGGTGCAGGCGCGGGACTATAGCCTGAGCGCCTCGTTCAACATTGGCTTTAACAAAAACAACGTGGATAAGCTGGGCGACGAAAAGCAGCTGTTCTTTAACTCCGGATGGTACGGCAACAACAACGGCCCGGGCAACGACTTCATCGTGGAGGAGGGCAAGCCGCTTGGCCAGATATACGGGTACGTGTACGACGGATTCTACACCTTTGAAGATTTTACGTGGAATGCCGTAAGCCGCGAGTGGACGCTCAACCCCGACGTGCCCGACAACAGCGGCGTATCGGGCAACGGGCTTTTGCCCGGCATGATTAAGTACAAAAAGGTGGCAGACGACGGCACCAACGTAATCAGCCTCGAAGGCGACAAAACTATCATTGGCGATGCCAACCCGCTGCATACCGGCGGCTTCAACCTGTCGGCCACCTACAAGGGGTTTGATGCCGCTGTGTTTTTCAACTGGAGCTACGGCAACGACGTGTATAACGCCAACCGCGTGCTGTTCACCACCGGCAACGAAAGCGCAAAGAAGTACCTGAACGTGCTGGACGACATGAACTCTTCCAAGCGCTTCATGTACATTGACCCGGCCACCGGCGAAAATCTTAGCCAACTGCCGGACAGGCTGATGGCGCTAAATGAAAACGCTTCGGTGCACTCCGTAAAGAACTCGCGCGCGCGCCTTTCGTCTTACGGCATTGAGGACGGCTCGTTCCTGCGCCTCAACACGGCGACGCTGGGCTACACGCTGCCGCAGGAGCTGACGAAAAGGTTCTTTGTGCAGTCCCTGCGCGTTTACGTTACGGGCTACAACCTGTGGCTGCTGACCAGCTACAGCGGCTACGACCCCGAAGTGGACACCCGCCGCAGCACTCCGGCTACGCCCGGCGTGGACTTCTCTGCCTACCCGAGGGCGAGCTCGGTGGTGGCAGGCGTAAATATAACTTTCTGAAGGAGATAAATGAAAAAAATGGTCAAACAATAAAACTGTACGCATAACATGAAAAAGATTACAATATTCGGCTTAATAGCGCTGGGCGCGGTTACGAGCTGCGATAGCTACCTCGAAACCGCCTCGCCGTCGTCAAACTCTGTAGATGCAACCTTTGCCTCATCTACCGATGCCAACAACGCGCTGATGGGCGTTTACGCCTTGCTGTGCGAAGATGCCATGTACTCCAGCCGCATGAGCCTCTTCTGGCAAACCAACACCGACATCGAAATTACTTCCAGCGGGTCGGGCGACTACAAAAATAGCGACCGGCGAGGGTTGAGCAACTACTGCTCGCGCCCTACGTTCGACATAAGCGATGTTACCAACCCATGGAATACAATGTACTCCGGCATTGAGCGCCTTAACCTTTGCATTGCCAACATACCCGGCAGCCCGGCTACCGCCGGCGAGCACCACGACAAGATGATGGAGCTGTACGGCGAGGCGCTGACGCTGCGGGCGCTTTTCTACATGGAGCTCTGCCGACAGTACGGCGATGTGCCCTTTCGCACCGAGCCTGCAAGCCCCACAACTTTCTACGTTGAACGCACCGGCAGAGATGCTATCTACGAGCGCCTCCTTGCCGACTTAGACGAGGCCGCGGCGGTGCTGCCCTGGGCAAATGAGGCTGAAGGTGGCGTGGAGCGATGCACCAAAGGCTTTGCGCTGGGGCTGAAAGCTCGCATTGCCATGTACCGCGCCGGCTACTCGCTCCGAAGCGACGGGCAAACGCGGCAGGGCAGCGACCCCGAAAGATACTACCAAATAGCAAAGGAAGCTTGCCAGCAGCTGATTGACGAAGGCCCGCACAAGCTGGCCGAAGACTTTGCCGACTACTACATTACGCAGTGCAGAAACCAAATTCACCCCAGCATCGAAAGCCTCTTTGAGGTGGCCTTCGGCATAGGCAAAAGCGGTGAGGTGGGGTACAGCATTGGCACCCGCTTTGATGTGGCCACTAAGTATTCGACCAACTCTACCCAAGGTTACGTAAATACTACCCCTATATTCCTGTATTCGTTTGACGAAAAGGATAAGCGCCGCGACGTTACGGTGAACATCTATACGTACGCCAACGCAGCAGCGTCGGATGTGGCTACAGGCCCCGAGGGAATACGCCAAAAAATCCCTAACAGCCCAAACGCTTTTCGCATCGGGAAGTGGTCTATAAAGCACCTCACGGGGGCATCGCTGGAGGGCAGCCTTGGCACGGCGGCAGGAACGAAATATACCAACGGCATCAACTGGCCTGTTATGCGCTTAGCCGATGTTTACCTGCTACTTGCCGAAGCCGAATACATGCTGAATGGCGTAACCGGCACCGCGCGGGAGGCGCTGGAAGCGGTGCGGCAAAGAGCGTTTGACCCCGCAGACCACAGCGAAAAGGTGAGCCAGTACGTGGCGAGCCTCAACGAAAGCAGCTTCTTTGATGCCATCGTCAACGAGCGGGCGTGGGAGCTGGCCGGCGAAGCCGTCCGCAAGTACGACCTCGTGCGGTGGAACCTGCTGCCCACAAAGCTGCGGGAGTTCAAAGAGGAAAACTATAGCTTTGTGCAGACAGGCATGCTGCCGGCCAAGTACCCCAACAGCAAGTACAACCCCATTCCCAGCACGCTATACTACAAGTTTGACGAAACGGGAGATTATCCGGAAATTGACATGAGCGCCATCAACCTTTACCAAACGCTCTCGGCGCCTCCCGACGCCAGCTACTACACCTTTACCAGCTGGATTACGCTGAAAAGCGACAACGGCAGCGAAACAAAAGATTCGGACTTGGAGAGCTACCGAAAGTGGATAGAGGAGTACGTGAACGTAGGCTACGACTACGATGTGAACAACCACCTGTTTGCCCTGCCCTCGTCGGTGGTGGCAACATCCGGCGGGTTGTGGGATAATGACCCCTACTGGGCAAACGTCAAGAGCTATTAATCCTTTAAAAATATTTACAGATGAAAACTAAGCTACAACAATTCGGCATTTACAGCCTTTTGCTCGCTGCCGCCATGAGCTTGGCGGTGCAGGCATGCAAAGAAGACGATTCGATTACCGAAGAAGCGCCCCGCATATTTCGACCCACAGGGCTGTACGCAAGGGTGAACGAAACCTCGGTAACGGTTACGTGGAACGCCATGCCCGATGCCACATCCTACACGGTGGAGGTCAGCAAGGACAGCCTGCTGTTCGGCAACATCGTTGACCGCTACGTAGTAACCGACCTTACCTACACGCTGGACGACCTCGACGGCGGCACCGAAAATGGCATCATCTACTCCGTGCGCGTCCGGGCAAACTCCGCAGACATGGAGCACGACTCGAAGTTTGTGCATACAACCTTTACCATTAAGCCCGAAAACCTGTTTAAAGGGCACTACCCCCGCGTGGCAAGCTTAGGAACGCTTAGCGTAAGCTGGACGCCGGGAAAAACCGTAACCTCCGTGCGGCTTACCTCCTCGTCGGGTGATGCCAAAGATTATGATGTATCGGCAACCGAGATGAGCAACGGCCTAAAAGCTATCAGCAGCGTGCCGAACGGCACCTATACCGTTGACCTCTACAATGATGATATTCGTCGCGGTAGCGTATCGGCAAAAATGTTTGGCGATGTCTTCCTGGCGAGCGGCGACGATTTGTCCGCTGCTATTACGGCAGCGGCGGATAAGGCCGTAATTGTATTGGCCTCCGGTGTAGCGCCCTTTGCAGCGAGCGACATCAACCTCCCCGCAGGTAAAACCGTAACGATTGTTGGCGCTCACGTGGAGGATAGGCCTGTTTTGCAGCCTGCCGACGGAAAAAACGTGTTTGTTTTGGCCGACAACGCTAACCTGCATGTGGAAAACCTTGAGATTGACGGGAGGTACCCCGACAACCAAAGCCAATACGTTATCAACCACGGCGCAGCGGTCAACTTCGGGACGGTTTCTTTCGAAAATTGCCTCATTCGCAACTTTGGCCGCAGCGCTGTGCGCATAAATCACGCTTCGGCCTACGTGGATACGGTAAAGCTTAACCGCTGCCTCTTCCGCAACATGGGGAGCAACGGCAACTACTCGCTTGTGCAGACCAACTCTACCGGCGCTAAAATGGATGTGGTGGAGGTTACCGGCTGCACCATGCAGGATATTTACGGAGGCGTGATGTACAATAATGGAGGTCAGACTTTCACCTCCTTTACGCTGCAAAGCTGCACATTCTACGATGTTTTTGTTCACCAAAATCAAGGCTTTTTCCGTAGCGCTGCTGCCGCAGCTCCTGCAACGTCAACCATTCAGGGGGTAATTGTAGGAGCGCTAAAGCTAAACACCGGCGTTGTTAGGTTGTTCGACAGAGGGGCTGCGGATGAATCTCCCGAAGCATCGGGCAATAACTATAAAACATACGGCGAAAACGCTGACGACGCGGGCGATTGCTGGCTCAGCGCCAGCTACGCAATGGAAATACAGGGGTACCCCAAGCTTTCTACCGACCTCTGGGTTGACCCCGAAAACGGCGACTTTCACTTTAAAGATGTAGGCTTTTCGGGCGCAGCTACGGCAGGAGACCCAAGGTGGAGGTAGAATTTTCAAAATTTATTAGATAAAAAAAATTATAACTCGTAAATCAACATGAAACGTAAGCTATTCTTTATTGCAGGTATGGCGTTGGGCCTGGCAGCCGTATCGAGCTGCAAAGACGACCCTGAGGAGTTCGCGCCCGTGCCGGGCGTAGATGCGCAGCTGAAAGCCCCGCAGGATTTTGCGGCAAAGGTAATGGGCACCACCGTGAAGTTTGCCTGGCGGGCGCACAGCAACGCCGTGGGCTTTGAGGTGCAGCTAAGCACCGACGAAGCGTTTACTGCGCCCGAAACCTACACGGTGGATAAAGCATCGTGCACAGTAGAGGCGCTGCGCGTGCGAACAGCCTACCGCGCACGCGTAAAAGCTATCGCCAAGGAGGCAAGCCAAAGCTCCGGCTTTTCGGAGCCTATTGAGCTTACAACAGGCGACGAAAACATCATGAAGGCAACCCCCAAAGAGCTGCTCGACACCGCCGTAACCCTGCAATGGGAGGCAGGTGCGGCGGTTACCCATCTGCTTGCCACCCCCGACGGCGGGGAAGCCCTGCCCCCCTACGCCATCACGGACAACGAAAAGGCTATGGGCGAAAAAACCCTCACCGGGCTTGCCCCGGAGGTAACCTACAGCGTAATGCTCTACAACGGGGAAAACGTGCGCGGCGAGGGCGAGTACGCCACCTTGCCACTCATCCTCCCCCCGCTGGATGTGGCGCTGGTAAAGTCGGCGCCCGATAGCCTTTACCTCTCGTGGGCATCCGGCGAGCTGCTGAGCCACTTTGTGCTGACCCCTGCGCCGGTGGAGGGGAGCGACACCCTGCGATTGAGCGATGGCGCTCAAAGTGTTGC
>JAIRMD010000137.1 GCA_031258915.1 Prevotellaceae bacterium | reverse complement strand
CGCTCACCGTTAGCAGCGCCTCGCGCCCCAAGCAGAGCGCCATGTTGGGGGTTTGGTGCCCGGCGGGGAAGCCAAAGGCAACCGGGATGTTCAGCGGGCGGGCGTGCTCGTAGATAATTTCGTGCGCCGATTTTCCGTACGGCGTAGCGTTGTCTTTCATATCCGTCATGCCGCCCACCAGCAGGGCTTTGAGCTTGCTCAGCTTGCCGCTCAGCGCAAGGTTTAGCATCATGCGGTCAAGGTGGTAGAGGTACTCGTCAACGTCCTCCAGGAGCAGCACGGCACCGTCGGGCAGCAGCTCGTACGGCGTGGCCTGCAAGCTGCAGATGACGGAGAGGTTTCCGCCCGTGAGCCGCCCCGCTGCGATGCCCTGCACGTTCAGCTCGCGCGGCGCAACCTTCAGGCTTCCGCCCTGCCCAAACAGGGCGGCGCGCAAGCTGCCGACGCTTGCTGCGTCGGAGAATTTGAAGGGCATGGCGGCGTGCAGGCTTTCTACCCCCAAGCGGTAGAGCGCGAGGTGAAAAGCGGTGATGTCGCTGTAGCCCGCCAGCCACTTTGGGGATGTTCGCAAGGCCTGAAAGTCAACCTTTGGCAGCAGGCGGGCGCACCCGTAGCCTCCCCGCGCAAAGAAGACCGCGCGCACGTCGGGGTCGTTCACCAGCGCTTGCAGGTCGGCGGCGCGCTGCTCGTCGGTGCCGGCGAGTTGGTTGTGCTCCGCAAGCAGGTTTTTGCCTAAGCGCACCTGCAATCCCCACGATTCCATGACCTGCACCGCCTGCCGGATTTCGTCGCAGCTCACCCTCCGCGCTGGGGCGCAAATGCCCACCGCATCCCCCGACCTGAGGGCGGCGGGGCGGATAAATTTCACTCCGCCAAGCGCCTCGCTTACTGTGCCTTCCATATTCTTATGCTTTAGCTCAACGTATTACATTGCAGCAAATGTCGCCAATTACTGGCGGATAAAAAAATGCGGTTGCGTGAATGAAAAACTTTGCGTATTTTTGCGCGTTCAGAATTAACGAATTAAAACTTATCAACATGCCACATGCCGCTTTTGTAAAGCATCGATGGCGCTGGCTTTTGCTTGCGCTCCTTGCGCTTGCTGTGCGTTGCCAGCGGCAGGAGTTTGCCTTGGACAGCTCGGCAACGCTTTACTTCTCAAGCGATACGCTCAACTTCGACACTATTTTTTCGCCCTTTGGCTCCACCACGTTTTCGTGCAGGGTTTACAACCCTGGCGACAAAAATCTGCTCTTCAGCGAGGTGCGGCTGAGCGGCGGGAGCGCATCGCCTTTCCGCATGAACGTTGACGGACGCGCAGGCTCGGGCTACAGCGTGGGGAACGTTAAGCTGGCAAGGAGGGATAGCCTTTTCATTTTTCTTGAGGTAAAGAAAAACCAAAACCTCCTGCTCACCGATGCCATTACGTTCGTGGTGAACGGCCAGGCGCTCTCCAGCCGGCTCGAGGTGGTGGCCTACGGGCAGGAGGTCGTTGTGCTCGACAGGGATACTGCGCTGCCCGGCGGCTACACCTTTACCGCCGACATGCCCTACATTCTGGGCGGCATGGTAACCGTGGACAGCAGCGCGACCGTAACGGTAGCGAGGGGGGCAAGGCTGTACTTCGGCGCAAAAGCAGGAATTGCCGTAAGCGGTACGCTCGAGGTGGAGGGAACGGCGGAAAGCCCCTGCCTCTTCTCGCACCCGCGCTACAACGACCCGTGGTATAAGGAGGCGGCGGGGCAATGGGAGGGCATTAGCATCGGCGCAGGCGGACGCGCAAGCGTGCGCTTTGCGCGAATCACCGGCGCACGCTACGCCTTTGCCGTAACGGACACGCTGGAGGGCGGAGGCGGAGGAGGAGGAGGCGTGCAGCTGGAGTTGAAAAGCTCGGTGGTTGAGTTTGCCGATGTTGGCGTACGCTCCTGCAACGGCCATATCCACGCCGACAACTGCCTCTTCTCCAACCCTCTTACCAGCGCCGTGCAGGTAGAGGGGGGCAGCTGCGGCTTCTACAGCTGTACGTTTGCCGCCAGCGCCTACGGCGGTACGCTGGTAACGCTGCAAAGCTACCGCCTGCACGAAAAGTCAAAGGGCAGATACGACACTGTTCCCATGCCGCTGGACGCTGCCTACTTTGCCAACAGCATTATTTACGGAAAAAACACGAATGAGCTTAGCGTGCGCGAGCAGCAGGGGCAGGCTGCCCTCATGCGCTTCAAGCTGGAGCGCTGCGCGGTGAAGCTTGGCAGCAGCTACGACCGGAGCAACGCCGAGCGCTACGTGGACGTTACGACCCAAGATCCGGCGTTCAGGAACGCAGGCAAAAATGATTTTCACCTGTCGGAAAAATCACCGGCTATCAACGCCGGCTTGGAGGACATAGCGAGCATGTACCCCATAGATGCCGATGGATGCGACAGGAATGCTTCAAACGATAAAAGCTTAGGATGCTATGCATACAGGCAGTAGGTATACGTTAACCCTCTCCGCAGGCTTTTTTGCGGCGCTGCTGCCATGCTTTCTTGCGGGGTGCATTGCCGCCTCTGCGCAGGCGCGGCCGCGCGCGGCCGGCGACCTGCGGTTGATGTTCTACAACCTCGAAAATTTTTTCTCGCCCTCCGCCGACAGCCTTAACCCTCAGAAGGAGTTCTCCGAAAGCAGCCCGCGCCGCTGGACGTGGAATCGCTTTACCAAAAAAACCAACGATATTTTTAAGGTCATCGTAGCGGTAGGCGGCGCTACGCCGCCCGACCTGGTTGGGGTGTGCGAGGTCGAAAACCGGTTTGTGCTCAACAGAATTATTTACGAAACGCCGCTGGCAAAATTCCCCTACGGCGTTGTTCACCACGACTCGCCCGACGCGCGAGGCATAGACGTTGGGCTAATTTACAACAAGGAAACGTTTCAGCTGCTGGGAAGTAAGTTTATCAGGGTAAATATTCCCAGCGGGCGCGCCACGCGCGAGCTTTTGCTGGCAAAAGGCGTGGTGAACGAGCTCGACACGCTGCACGTCATGGTGTGCCACCTGCCCTCGAAGTACGGCGGCGAGCTTGCCTCCGAGGGAGGGCGCATGGCTGCCGCCGCTGCCCTGCGCAAGCTTGCCGACTCCATTCTGGCGGCATCGCCCAACGCCAACCTCATCATCATGGGGGACTTTAACGATACCCCCGACAGCCGCTGCATCAGCGAGGGGCTGGGCGCCTCGCAAAACCTCAACGGCGCAGCTCCCGACAGCCTCTACAACCTTGCGCTCCCGCTGCACAACGCCGGCGGGGGCAGCCTCAAGTTTCAGGGGAAGTGGGAGCTGATTGATATGTTTTTTGTGTCGGGAAACCTGCTCAACAAAAATTCGCCGATATACTGCCTGCCGACTGGCTACTACATTTTTTCGGCGCCATTTCTGCTCGAACCCGACGAAACCTACACTGGCGATAAACCCCGCCGCACCTACAACGGCTTTCGCTACGCAGGTGGCGTGAGCGACCACCTGCCGGCGGTGCTGGATGTAAAGAAAGGATACTGACGAGCCTCCCCTCACTTCTTCTTCCGGTAAATGCGGTACTCCACGTTGACCGGAATGTTGCCGGTGGAGTCGGCCGAGCTCCTGATGGTTTCGTTCACGTAGTCGATGTAGAGCTTGCTGGGGTAGGGGTAAACCC
>JAIRMD010000131.1 GCA_031258915.1 Prevotellaceae bacterium | reverse complement strand
GCAGGCTCCAAAAAGTTTGCCCGGCTGATACGCGAAAACCAGTACGAAGAGGCCATCTCCATTGCCCGCCATCAGGTGGAGAACGGGGCGCAGGTCATCGACATCTGCATGGACGACGCTATGCTCGACGCGCACTCGGCAATGGTAAAGTTCATGAACCTGATAGCCTCCGAGCCTGAAATAGCAAGGGTACCGGTAATGATAGACTCCTCAAAGTTTGGGGTGATAGAGGCCGGGCTGAAGTGCGCTCAGGGGAAATCCATCGTCAACTCCATCAGCCTCAAGGAGGGCGAGGCGGAGTTTTTGCGCAAGGCGCAGCTCATTCACCGCTACGGCGCGGCGGCGGTGGTGATGCTCTTCGACGAGCAGGGGCAGGCCGATACCTGCGAGCGCAAGGTTGCCATTGCCGAGCGCAGCTACGCGCTGCTTACCCAAAAAATTGGCTTCCCGCCGCAGGATATTATTTTTGACCTCAACGTGCTGGCGGTGGGCACGGGCATTGCCGAGCACAACGGCTACGCCGTGAGCTTCATCGAAGCCTGCCGGCGGATAAAGGAAAATTTTCCGAAGGTCAGCGTCAGCGGGGGGGTGAGCAACCTCTCGTTTTCGTTTCGCGGCAGCGATGCCGTGCGCGAGGCCATGCACTCCGTTTTTCTTTACCACGCCATCAGCGCCGGCATGGATATGGGCATTGTCAACGCCGGGCAGCTGCAGGTGTACAGCGAAATTGAGCCGCGCCTGCTGGCGCTGGCAGAGGACGTGGTGCTCAACCGTCGCCCCGACGCCACCGAAAGGCTGATTGCCTACGCCGAAGAGCACCGCGGGGAGGCGCAGGGCGAAAAATCGACGCAGGAGCTCTCGTGGCGGAAGTCGAGCGTGGAGGAGCGCCTCAAGTACGCAATGGTAAAGGGAATGGTAGATTTTTTGGAGGACGATATTGCCGAAGCGCTAACAAAGTATACGCCGCTGGAGGTCATTGAGCAGCCGCTAATGCTGGCTATGGGCGCGGTGGGCGACCTGTTCGGCAGCGGGAAAATGTTCCTGCCGCAGGTGATCAAGAGCGCCCGCGTGATGAAAAAAGCCGTGTCGGTGCTACAGCCTTACATCGAGGCGGTCAAAGCGCAGGCAAGCGCAGCCGGCAAGCAGCCCGCCGCCGCCTCGCTGCAGGCAGCGCCCGCCAAGGTGCTGCTGGCGACCGTAAAGGGCGACGTGCACGACATCGGAAAAAACATCGTGAGCGTGGTGCTCGCCTGCAACGGCTTTGAGATTATAGACCTCGGCGTGATGGTGCCGTCGGAAAAAATTATAGAGATGGCGCTCGCCAACAAGGTTGACGTGATTGGGCTGAGCGGGCTGATAACGCCGTCGCTGGAGGAGATGGAGCACATTGCCCGCGAAATGCACAAGCGCAACATGCGCATCCCGCTGATGGTGGGCGGCGCAACCACCAGCGAGCTGCACACGGCGGTGAAGCTCGACGTGCAGTACCCCAACGGCGTATCTTACGTAAAAGATGCCTCGCGGGCGGCCTCGGCGGTGCGCAACCTCACGCAGGGTAACCTCCGCGAGGCGGCGGCAAAGCAGCAGGCAGAGCGGTACCGCGAGCTGCGCAGGATGCACGAGGAGGCTAACCGCAAAAAAGAGCTGCTGACCCTGCAGGAGGCGCGCGCCAACAAGCTGAAAATTGACTGGAGCCGCGAGAAGATTGCCACGCCCAACGCTCTGGGGATAACCGTGCTGCGCGACGTGGCGGTTGCAACGCTTGAGCCGTACATCGACTGGACTATGCTTTTCTACGCATGGGACGTAAAAGGTCGCTACCCCGACATTTTGCAGCACGAGGAGAAAGGTGCCGCCGCCCGCCAGCTCTTTAGCGATGCTACCCGAATGCTGAACCGGCTGGACAAGGAGCGGCAGCTCTCGCTTCAGGCTGTGGCGGGGATTTTTCCCGCCGCCTCAGACGGCGACGACATTATAGTGTACAGCGAGCAGCGTGCGCAGCCCATTGCCGTGCTGCCCATGCAGCGCTCGCTGCTCAAGCGCGACGACGGGCAGCCCAACCTCTCGCTGGCAGATTTTATTGCGCCAAAGGATTCCGGCGTTCAGGATTTCATCGGCGCGTTTTTGGTATCGGTAAAGCCCAACGACCCGCTGCCGCAGCAGCGCCGCGCTGCCGGCGACGACTACAGCGCGCTGCTGGTAGAAACGCTCTGCAGCCGCTTAGCCGAGGCGTACGCCGAATACCTGCACGAGCAGGTGCGCAAAAGCATCTGGGGGTACGACAGCGACGGCTTGCGGGGCAGCAGCGAGCAGGGTATCCGCCCGGCGGTGGGCTACCCCGCATACCCCGACCACAGCCAAAAAGCAGCGCTCTTTGCCCTGCTCAACGCCACGGCAGCCACCGGCGTAACCCTCACCGAAAGCTACATGATGGTGCCCGCCTCGTCCGTATGCGGAATAATGCTGGCAAGCCCCCACGCGAGGTACTTCAGAGTCGAAAGTTGAAGCAGCAGCAATGAGCCTTCTTGTTGTTGTACTCCTCCCGCGCCTTAGCCGGCCCGAGCAGGAACGTCCTTTTGCCCGACTCGGCAAAGCTCGCTTGCCTGCAAGAACAGACGGATGCCCGGCAGGAAGAGCTACGGCAAAACCACGCGGAAGCCCAAGCCGCGGTAGCGGTTGTTGGGGCTGTCGCTGCTGCGGTAAGCAACGCGGCAGCGGCCCGCGCTGTAGGTCCAGCTACCGCCACGATTCACGCGGTAAGAGCCGCTGGCAGCGCCCATAGGATCTTGCTGCGCCGAGGCGGAGTAGCTGCCGTACCAGTCAAGGCACCACTCCCAAACGTTGCCGCTCATGTCGTGAATGCCCAGCTCGTTGGCTTTTTTCATGCCCACGGGGTGGGTTTGGCTGCCGGAGTTGTCGTTAAACCACGCCACGTCGTAGAGGTTGTTGCTGCCGCTGTACTTGTAGTCATGGCTAAGGTTGCCGCCGCGCGCCGCGTACTCCCACTCCGCCTCGGTAGGCAGCCGGTAGCTCTTGCCTGTGGCGGCGTTGAGCCGCGAAATGAACTCCTGCGCTTCGCCCCAGCTCACGTTTTCCACCGGCAGGTTATCGCCCCGAAAGCCGCTGGGGTTGCTCCCCATGATGATTTTCCACTGCGCCTGCGTTACCTCGTACTTGCCTATGCGGAAGCTGCTCACCGTTACGCTGTGCAGGGGTCTTTCGTCGTCGTCTTCGCAGCTGCCCTGCTGCTCGGAGGAGCAGCCCATCCAAAACGTGCCGCCCTGCACCGCCACCAGCTCCGGCTCGGCGGAGTGCTGCTGCGCACGGGGAGAGGAGCCGCTACCAAACAGCTTTGCCGCAATGTTGCCGGTTGCGCTAAGCAGGCCGCTCGCGCCCTCCCGCACGGTTTCGCGCCCCATCCCGACAGTTGCGCTCGACGCAACGTCTATCATTTTGTAGCTTATGCGGTACTCCCTGTCCGAGTACTTGCTCACGGTGGCGTAGCACACGTAGTCGGCGCCGGCGGCGTGGCCAAGCTGGGTTAGCTGCTTGTCGGATACCGCTCCGCTCTGCTGGAGCTTCAGCTCGCCAAGCGCCTTCTCAAACGCCGCGCTCCGCGCCACTAACCGGTACCGGCCGGAGCTAACAACGCCCTCCTGCAGCCCGTCGCTTATGCCTGTGCGAATATTTAGGCTCACCGATTCGCCTGCGGCGGGCACCACCGCCACGCTCTTTAGCTTGCTCTGCCCAAATGTTGCCGCAGTGCAGGCAAGGGCTGCTAACAAAATTGCTGTCTTTCTCATACTGCTTACTTACTTTTTTTGGTTAATAAATGATTGGGATGCTAACTGGTTGACGGTAGGGTGCAAAAATTGCACGGAAAAAATGCGAAAAAATATAAAAAAAGTGGTGAGCTTCTTTCCTCTAAAAAAGAAAGAAGTCTCACCTTTTGCATATATCGAAAAGTATTTGCTTTTACGCGCACACGCGTAACTGCGATTGGTGTGTGTGTGTGTGTGTGTGTGTGTGTGTGTGTGTGTGTGTGTGTGTGTGTGTGTGTGTGTGTGTGTGAGATATCTATAGAGAGTGG
>JAIRMD010000106.1 GCA_031258915.1 Prevotellaceae bacterium | reverse complement strand
TTATGCAGCGTGATGAAGCTGCTCGCGGCCGTCTCCACTTTTTTGTCCTTAAAGAGCTTCTCGTAAGGGGTTTGCGGCTTCTTCTCGGGCAGCTTCTGCTTGGCGGCCTCTGCCTTTTTCTTTTTGCCGAAAAAAGGGAATATGCCGGCGCTGGCATCCGGCGATGCCACGAGCAGCATTGCAACGGTGGCAAACGTGAGCGTTAAACTTTTTTTCATTGTTGTTGTTGTTGTTGTTGTTGTTGTTGTTGTTGTTGTTGTTGTTGTTGTTGTTGTTGTTGTTGTTGTTGTTGTTGTTGGTTTGATGAATGGTTAATGATAAATTAATGCCTATCCTGGTACCGCAAAGTTAGCATTAAATTATCAGCTTACAAGCAAGTGCATAAAAATTCAAGTTTCCCATGTTTTATAAATATTTTGATTACAAATATTTACAAAATCAACAAATTAGCGCATGGTAAAACCATGTGCGAAAATCGATGCGAAAATCGATATTTTCCGAAGGTGGGAAACTTGAGTTATAAAACATGGGAAACTTGAATTCCTAATACCACCTCAAAAAAAGATTAGCCATAAGCCGGCATACTTTGGAAAACGCTTTCCTTTTCCTACTTTTGCAACAAAAAAAGTTCACCGCTCACGCATGAAGATTGGCCTATTTTTCGGCTCGTTCAACCCTGTGCACGTAGGGCACGCCATCGTTGCGGGCTACTGCTCGCAGTTTACCGACCTGCACGAGGTGTGGCTGGTGCCCAGCCCGCGCAACCCGCACAAGCAGGCAGGCAGCCTGCTGCCCGACGCGCAGCGGCTTGCGCTGCTACGCGCCGCCGTTGAGCGGCAAAAGCTGCCGCTCAAAATTTGCGAGGTGGAGCTCTCGCTTCCGCGCCCCTCGTACACCATCAACACGCTGCGGGTGCTGCAGGCGCAGCGCCGCCGCGACCAGCTCGTGGTGATTATGGGGGCGGACAGCCTTGCCGGCATTGAGCAGTGGAAGGAATGGCAAGCCCTGCTGCGCGACTTTGAGGTGTACGTCTACCCGCGCCTCGGCTACAACGGCGAGGAGCTGTGCGCAAAGTACCGCGCAAAATTTATCAGCGCACCCACCGTAGAGATTTCATCAACCTTTATACGGAAAGCGCTGGCGGAGGGGAAAAATGTGAACGCCTTTCTGCCGTTCACAGCCGACCTTTTATAGCGGCAATTCTGCCGTACGCCTCGCCAATGCGCCCTTCGCCAATGCGCCCTTGCTTCACCAGCGCGTAAATAATGTTCACCGCTTTGGCGGCAATTTGCGCGTCGTAAGATCTGCCGTTGTTGCTCAGCACGAGCATGTCAATGCCCGCGTTTACCGCCTTTTCGAGCGCAGCTTCAAGGGTGTAGCTGTCCACGATGGCGCCCATCGCCATATCGTCGGATACTACCAGCCCATCGAACTTTAAGTCATCCCGTATCATCCCGACTATTTTTGGCGAGAGGGTAGCAGGGTATTTGCCGTCGAGCTTTTTGTTGAACACGTGCGATACCATTACGGCATCGCAATGCCCGCTTTTCACCAGCTGGTGGTAAGGTATCAGCTCCTGTCGCGTCCACGTTCCGGTAACGTCGGTGAGGCCAAGGTGCGAGTCGGCGGCGCTGCTGCCGTGCCCCGGAAAGTGCTTTGGCGAGGTGATGATACCCTGCCGGCGGTGCTCGTCAACCCAAATGCGGGCGTGCTTTACCACCACATCGGGCTTGGCCGAAAAGCTGCGCTGAACTTTTCCGATTACGGGGCACTGCGGGTTCACGTCCACGTCCACGCACGGCGCAAAGCTGAAGTTGATGCCCAAGCTTTTGAGCAATAGCGCTGTTTTGGCGGCGTAATGCCGCGTTGTATCGGCGTTGTTCAGCGCACCCAAATACTTTGCGCTCACGGTGGCGGGAAATCCTGCCGACGCTTTGAGTCGGCTTACCATTCCGCCCTCCTGATCGATGGAGATGATGAGCTTTTCGCCGGCGAGCCGCTGCAGGTCGCCGCACAGCTTTTTGAGCTGCGCGGGCGAGGTGATGTTGCGCCCGCGCGTTTTGCTCACCGCGTCGTAGTCAAACAGTATCACGCCGCCTACGTGCAGATTTTTTACGTCGCCGTAGATGTGGCTGTCGCTCGTAAGCTCCGCGCCGCGAAAGCCGACGATGAGCATTTGCGCAATTTTGTAGCGCAAGCTGTCACCGGCCTGCACCGGCAAGCAGCAAAGCATGGGGAGAAGAAGGAGTAGCCTCATTTTCAGCTTTCGGCTCTTACAAATGCTACCAGATGCTTGCTCGCTTCTCCGGGTCGAGGTACATGCCGTCGCCGGGCTGCACGCCGAAGGCTTGCGCAAAGGTATTTACGTGCGGCAGCGTTCCGTTCACGCGCCAGCGCCCCAGCGAGTGCACGTCTATTTTGGTGAGGCGCTCAACCTCTTTGTCGCGGATGTTGCTTGCCCACAGCGTGGCGTAGGCAACAAAAAAGCGCTGGTCGGGCGTAAACCCGTCAATTTTTCCCTGCGGTTTTCCGGTCGAAGCCTTTTGCAGCGCCTCGTATGCCACCTGCAGCCCGCCGAAGTCGGCAATATTTTCGCCCAGCGTAAACTTTCCGTCGGCGTTTAGGCCTGGCAACACCTCAATCCGGTTGAAGTGCTCCACGAGCGTCTGCGCACGCTCCTCGAACTGTCGGCTGTCGGTGGCCGTCCACCAGTCGTTCAGGTTGCCCTTTGCGTCGTACTTGCGCCCCTGGTCGTCGAATCCGTGCGTCATTTCGTGCCCTATCACCACGCCAATGGCGCCGTAGTTCACCGCATCGTCGGCATCTTTGTTGAAGAACGGAGGCTGCAAAATGCCCGCCGGAAAGCAGATCTCGTTGGTCGTGGGGTTGTAGTAGGCGTTCACCGTTTGGGGGAACATCGCCCACTTTTCCTTGTCTAACGGCTTGTTTACTTCGCTCATCAGGTACTCGAAGTCAAACCTGTTTGAGCGCAAAATATTTTGCCAGTAGCTGTCCTTTTTTATTTCCAGCTTCGAGTAGTCGCGCCACTTGTCGGGGTAGCCTATTTTGACGCGGAAGGTGGCCAGTTTCTCCAGCGCCTTCGCCTTGGTGGTGTCGGTCATCCACGGCAGGGCGCTAATCCTGTCGGCAAGCGCTGCCTGCAGGTTTTTCACCAGCGCCACCATGCGCTCCTTCGACGAGGCGGGGAAGTACTTGGCCACGTAGGCCTGCCCTACCGCCTCGCCCATTGCGCCGTTCACCACGTCCACAGTGCGCTTCCAGCGCGGGCGAAGCTCCTCGCGCCCGCTCATGACCTTTCCGTAAAATTCAAAGTTTTGGTTTACGAAGTCGTCGCTCAGGTACGACGCGGCAGCGTCTATGTACGTCCACGCAAGGTAGGCTTTCAGCTTGTCGATGCTTTCGTCCTTCAGGATGGCCGAGACTTCGCGGATAAATGCGGGCTGCGAAACGTTGAGCTCCTGCATGTCGCTCAGGCCTGCGGCGGCAAAGAAGTCAGCCCAGCTGAAGCCGGGCGCCAGCTTTTTGAGCTCCTCCACCGAGATTTTATTGTAAATTTTTTCGGGCATCCGCTGGGTATGCTTGTCCATAGAGGCTTTTGCCAGGCGCACTTCGAGGTCAAAAATCTGCTGCGCCAGCGCCGCTGCGCCTACGCCCGAAATCGAGTCGTAGCCGGCAAGGGCAAGCATGGCGGCGATGTGCTCAACAAACTTGGCGCGAATTTCCTTTGAGCGCTCGTCGTCATCGAGGTAGTAGTCGCGCTCGCCGAGCGACAACCCGCCCTGGTAGAGCCAGCCGATGTTCATGTCGCTGTTGGCAAAATCGGCTTCGCCAAAAAAGGAGAAGAACGGCGATATTTGCTGCGCGTGCAGCGCCACCATTTTTGCCGCCAGCTGCTCCCTGCTGCCGATGGCGGCAATGGCCTGCAGCTCGTCCACAATTGGCGCTTTGCCCTGCGCGTTGAGCGTTGCCTCGTCCATGCCGACGTTGTAGAGGTCGGCTACTTTCTGCTGCACCGAGCCTTCGGAGTTTTGCCCCTTGCTCAGCTCGTCAATGAGGTCGTTGAGCTGCTGCTGGTTGTTTTCGCGCAGCTGGTCAAACGTGCCGTAGCGGGCAAATTCGGGTTTCAGCGGATTTTTTTGCATCCATCCGCCGCAGGCGTAGGCGTAAAAGTCGTTGCGCGGGTTTACCGCCGTATCAAGGTTGGTCAGGTCAATCCCGGAGCCGCGATGACCGCTGTTGCAGCTGCTAAGCGCTATCATACAAAGTGTAGGTATTAAAATTTTTTTCATGATAAATA
>JAIRMD010000096.1 GCA_031258915.1 Prevotellaceae bacterium | reverse complement strand
TTTGTTGCCTATGTAGCACCCGTAAAATAAACTCGTAAGAGGATTCGTTCTCAAGGAGGACGATTGACATATATATAAAGCGTTTGCTTATTCTCTTGTTTTCTGAAACCTGGTAAGTTTAAAGATAGCAACTAAGAAGAAAAAGTCGTAACGCTCACGAGAAATCGTGGGCTTTTTTCTTTTCCTTAGTTGCAAGGTGTACCAGGACCTCAGAAAACAAGTGAAAAATTTAAGTTCACGGTTTTTTTATGTACCTGCCTCATCTCTAAATGTCGTAAATATGCTGAATAGCGCGACGAAAAACAAAGAGTAAGCAGTAAAACCAAAACCAATTTTTAAGATGAAAAAAATTATTTTTATAGCATTTTGTCTGGCAATTGCAGCCTCTGCAGCCAGAGCTCAGGACATTATTGTCAAAAAAGACGGCAGCGAAATCAAAGCTAACGTTATCAAGGTGAGCAGTACCGAAGTTGAATACAAAAAATTTGGAAACCCTTCCGGCCCCACCTATACGCTATCGAAGTCCGAAATCTTTATGATTAAATATCAGGACGGAGATAAAGATGTGTTTGAGCAAAAGCAGCCGTCCGATTTCCGAAATGCCTACCCACAGCACGGCAGCTCGGCGCAGCACAACGCAAACTTCAACAGCTCGGCGCAGCACAACGCAAACTTCAACCGCAAGAGCCCGGGGTTGGCCTTTCTGTTCTCGTTCCTGTACCCCGGCATAGGTCAGTACTACAATGGCCAAGTTGGAAAAGGCGTTACGATGACGGTTATTGGCACAGCTGCGCTTGTCACGGGAGCTGTTTGCGCTGCCAATGCTGTTGGAGAAGAGTACGTCAGCGGCCGTGGCGGCGGCTATTACGCACCCACTACAGACGAAACAATGCTGCTCATTTCTTCTGCGGCTTACGTGGCATATTTTGGCACATGGCTGTGGTCGGTCATTGATGCGCCGGTATCGGCAGGTAAAATTAACCGCCGGAGAGAGCGGGGCGAGCTGAGCTGGAATATCGGCAACGGAAGCACGCTTTCGCTTAACCCGAATTTGCAGTACGCTACCGCCCTCAACGGAGCAACCTTACGCCGGCAACCGGCGTGTGGGCTATCGTTAACGCTAAACTTTTGAGGTGATTTAAGGTAACTTACGAAGGAAAGAAAGAAAGGCTGTCAAGAAATCCGGCAGCCTTTTTTTTTGTTCCCGCAAATCAAATTTTTTTGTAACTTTGCCGCAAATTCTGAATAAAAATCAAGTTCTACCACATGAAAAAAGTCAACATCTACCAAATCACAACGCTGGCGCTGGGCGTGGCGTTCATTATTTTGGTATTCACCAAAACATCATCAGAAAAGAAAGCAATGGAAACAAGCAAAAAAGATGCGGTGATTGAGAATATTCACAGCCGCAAAAGCGTACGCAAGTACATCGCCAACCGTCCGGTGAGCAAAGAAGACCTGCTCACGCTGGTCAAGGCCGGCATGGCAGCACCGACCGCAAAAAATGCGCAGCCGTGGGCCTTCATCGTGCTCTCGGAGCGGAGCACGCTCGACGGGCTTGCCGACGCGCTGATTTACGGCAAGATGCTCAAGGCGGCGCCGGCGGCCATTGTCGTGTGCGGCAATCTGGAAAAAGATGCAAACGGCGACCTCTGGATGCTGGACTGCTCCGCCGCCACGCAAAACATACTCCTCGCCGCCGAAGCCATGGGGCTGGGCGCGGTGTGGGCTACCATATACCCCTACAAGGACAGGCTGGAGGCTGTTGCCAAAGCGCTGGAGCTGCCCGCGCACATCGTTCCGCTGTGCGTAGTTCCGGTGGGGTACCCCGACGGAACCGAAAAGCCAAAGGATAAGTGGCGGGAAGAAAATTTGAAGTGGGAAAGATGGGAGTAAGCGCTGAAATTCAAAACTTTGAATCCTGGAATTCTACCCTCCCCCCCGTAATCTGAAATCTCAAACCTCAAACCTCAATGTCGGCTGGCAACATCAACGAACAAGAAGAGCAAGGCGAGCAGGAAGACGCTGTAGAAAGCGCCGGCGGCAAAGAACGTGAGCGCTTTGCCAAGCTTACCGGCATAGACGAAAGCAAAAAATTTCGCCTTACCGGAATGTACAAAGACTGGTTTTTGGACTACGCCTCGTACGTGATTCTGGAGCGCGCCGTGCCGCACCTCAACGACGGGCTAAAGCCCGTGCAGCGGCGCATCCTGCACGCCATGAAGCAAATTGACGACGGGCGTTTCAACAAGGTAGCCAACATCATTGGGCAGACCATGCAGTACCACCCGCACGGCGATGCCTCCATCGGCGACGCGCTGGTGCAGCTGGGGCAAAAAGACTTGCTCGTGGAGACGCAGGGCAACTGGGGCAACATCTTCACCGGCGACAGCGCCGCCGCGCCGCGCTACATCGAGGCGAGGCTTTCGCGCTTTGCGCTCGACGTGGCGTTCAACGCAAAAACAACCGAGTGGATGGCCTCCTACGACGGGCGAAACCAAGAGCCGGTAACGCTGCCCGTAAAGTTCCCGCTCCTGCTGGCGCAAGGCGTGGAGGGCATTGCGGTGGGGCTGGCCTCAAAAATTCTTCCGCACAACTTCAACGAGCTGATAGATGCTGCCGTTGCCTGCCTCAACAGAAAAAACTTCGAAATTTTCCCCGACTTCCCCACGGGAGGGATGGCCGACGTTTCGCGCTACAACGGCGGGCTGCGCGGCGGCACCGTGAAGGTGCGCGCGCGCATCGTAAAGCGCG
This sequence comes from Prevotellaceae bacterium, assembly GCA_031258915.1. GTDB lineage: Bacteria > Bacteroidota > Bacteroidia > Bacteroidales > UBA932 > JAITMY01. The sequence continues at coordinate 4,458 of JAIRMD010000096.1, read as the reverse complement.
ACAGCAAAACGCTCGCCATTGTTGACATCCCCTTCGGAAAAACGAGCGCCACGCTCATCGAGAGCATCCTCAAAGCCAACGAAAAGGGAAAAATCAAGGTGCGCAAGGTGGACGACAACACCGCCGCCGACGTGGAAATTCTGGTGCACCTGCACAGCGACGTATCGGCCGACAAAACCATCGACGCTCTCTACGCCTTTACCGACTGCGAAGTATCTATCTCGCCCAACGCCTGCGTCATTACCGACGACAGGCCTGCGTTCATCAGCGTTGGCGAAATACTGCGGCACAACGTGGAGCGCGCCAAGCAGCTGCTGCAGCAGGAGCTGCAAATCCGCATGGACGAGCTGGAGAAGGATTGGCACTACTCGTCGCTCGAAAAAATATTTTTTGAGCAGCGCATCTACAAGGAGCTGGAAAAGGACAGCGCCACGTGGGAGGCGCAGCTAACAGCCATCGAAGCGGCGCTGAACAAGTTTCGCAAGCTGCTCAAGCGCGACATCTTGCCGGACGACGTTGCCCGGCTCTGCGAAAAGCCGGTGCGCAAAATCTCTAAGTTCGACATCAAAGCTGCCGACGAGCACATCAAGGCGGTGGAGGCGGAGATGGCGAAGGTGAAAAATCACCTCGCCAACTTGGTGAGCTACACCGTAGCCTACTTTAGGCAGATGCAAAAAAAGTACGGCAAGGGGCGCAGCCGCAAGACGCAGCTCGGCAGCTTCGAGGTCATAGAGGCCACGCAGGTGGCGGTGGCCAACGCCAAGCTGTACGTCAACAAAAGGGAAGGCTTTGTGGGCATGGACCTGAAGCGCGACGAGCTGGCCGAGTTCGTAAGCGAGTGCTCGGACATCGACGACGTGATTGTGTTCCTCAAAAACGGAAAGTACGTGGTATCGAAGGTTACCGACAAGTCGTTCTTCGGCAAGGATATTCTGCACGTGGACGTTTTCAAAAAGAACGATACGCGCACCGTATATAACGTGGCCTACCGCGACGGCCGCGCCGGCCCCATCATGTACAAGCGATTTTCGGTAACCGGCGTTATCCGCGACAAGGAGTACAACATGACCAAGGGCGAGGAGGGCACGGAAGTCCTCTGGTTCTCGGCCAACCGCAACGGCGAGGCCGAAAAGCTGCGCATCTACCTCAAGCCGCGCCCGCGCCTGCGCAACCTCATCCTCGACCTCGACTTTGGGCAGATAGACGTCAAAGGGCGGCAAGCGCAGGGCAACATTTTCACTCGCTTTGCCATCCACAAAATTCAGCTCAAGGAGAAGGGCGTATCGACGATGGGCGGGCAAAAAACATGGTTTGACCCCGCCAGCAAGCGCCTGAACACGGAGGGGCGCGGCATTTGGCTGGGCGATTTTTTTGAGGGCGACAGGCTGCTCGCCATAACCAAATCGGGGATGTTCTACACCACCAACTTCGACCTCGTAAACCACTACGACGACGACTTGGGCTACATCAAAAAGTTTGACCCGCACCAAATTTTTAGCGCGGTGTACTTCGATGCCGACCAAAAAATGTACTACATCAAGCGCTTCACGCTGGAAACGTCCATCAACCCGCAGAGCTTCATCGACGAGGATAATAAAGACTCGCACCTGATAGCGCTCAGCATCGACGAATTCCCGCAGGTAGAAGTTACCTTTGGCGGAAAGCGCGCCGAGCGAGTGCCGGAGTACATTGATGTCGAAAAGTTTATTGGGGTGAAAAGCTTTCGCGCCAAGGGGAAGCGCCTCACCACCTTTGAGGTGAAAAAAGTACAGTTTGTAGCGCCGCTCGCAAGGCAGCCGGAGCCGGAGGATACCGGCGACGGCTTTGGCGAGGACATTGACAGCAGCATCGGCGGAGGAAAAGCCGTGCAGCGCAACTTATTCTAAAGATTAGGCGATGGAAATACAGGTAGCCCAGGGCGTTGACCTGCCAGCTGTTCAAAGCAAAATCTACGAAGTTAGGGGGCGCAAGGTAATGCTCGACTTTGACCTTGCGGGGCTGTATGGCGTGGAAACGCGGACGCTTAACCAGGCCGTCAAGCGCAACATGAAGCGGTTTCCGCCCGACTTTATGCTTCAGCTCGCGCCGGCCGAATGGGAGGCGATGTCATCACAATTTGTGATGACATCGCGAAGAAAGCGTCCAAAATCTTCTCCACCTTACGCTTTTACGGAGTTAGGCGTGGCCATGCTCAGCAGCGTGCTCAGCTCCGAAACGGCCGTGCAAGTCAACATGGATATTATGCGAGCATTCGTCGCGCTGCGGCGGTACGCCCTTGGCTACGCAGAGCTCAAGCGCCAGCTGGACGACTTTATGGCAACAACGAACATGCAGCTGAGCGAGGTGTACCAAGCGCTCGCAGCGCTTGCAGAGCAAAAAAGAGAAGCCGAAAAGCCGCGCAAACCTATAGGATTTCAGCGCTACGGCGGTAGCCTTTGAAGCGAAAAGCGATTTATTTTAAAGATTAGGCGATGGAAATACAGGTAGCCCAGGGCGTTGACCTGCCAGCTGTTCAAAGCAAAATCTATGAGGTTAGGGGGCGCAAGGTAATGCTCGACTTTGACCTTGCGGGGCTGTACGGCGTGGAAACAAAGCGGCTAAAGGAGGCCGTAAGGCGCAACGCTGAACGGTTTAGCGGGGATGATTTTATGTTTGAGCTTTCCCGCGAAGAGGTAGTGGAGTTTTCAAGGTCGCAAATTGCGGCCTTGAACAAGAGTAGAGGCTACAACATAAAGTACCCTCCGTTTGCTTTCACAGAGTTGGGCGTGGCCATGCTCAGCAGCGTGCTCAACTCCAAAGTAGCCATAGAGATAAATAAAGGCATTATGCGAGCATTCGTCGCGCTGCGGCAGTACGCCCTTGGCTACGCAGAGCTCAAGCGCCAGCTGGACGACTTTATGGCAACAACGAACATGCAGCTGAGCGAGGTGTACCAGGCGCTCGCAGCGCTTGCAGAGCAAAAAAGAGAAGCCGAAAAGCCGCGCAAACCTATAGGATTTCAGCGCTACGGCGGTAGCCTTTGAAGCGAAAAGCGATTTATTTTAAGACTAAAAAAACATTATGATACTAATCACTTCCGACCTCAAGCTCGCCGACGCCATTCACAGCAACTACCTGCTCATACCGGTGGTTACGCGATTTGGCGTCAGGCTTGGCTTTGGCGACAAAACGGTGAAGGCGGTGTGCGCGGAGCACGGCGTGGACGTGGAGTTCTTCACCACCATCCTCAACGTGTTCAGCCACGAGAGCTACTTCCCGCAGGAGCGGCTGCTGCGCTTTGACGTGATGCAGCTGGTGGGCTACCTCGAAAAAACGCACTGCTACTACCGCACCGTGCTCATCCCCATGCTGGACAAAAACATGGAAGCATTCGTAGAAAGCGCCGCCAAGCCAAGCGAGCCGGAGGTGCTGCTCCTCAAAAACTTTTTTGCGCAGTACAAAAACGAGCTGAAGGCGCACCTCAAGCGCGAGGAAGCCGTAACGTTTCCGTACATCACAGAGCTGGTGAAAAAAGAAAACACGCAGCAGCTACACGAAAAGTACTCCATGAAAATATTTGAGTCGGAGCACGAAAATGTGGACGAAAAGCTCTACGACCTGAAAAATATTTTGATAAAATACTTGCAGGGCGACTACGACGAGGGAGTGCGAAATACATTAATCTTTAATATCTTCCGGCTCGAAAAAGATTTGAAAGACCACACCCGTATTGAGAATAAGATTTTAACCCCCATAGTAAAAAAAATGGAGCGCACGCTCTTCGGAAGCAATGCTTAGCAAGCAAAACATAGCCATTATTTCAAGCGATTTCCTGTCGGGATACGGGCTGAAAACGCTGCTCTGCGAATACTTTTCTCCTGCCAGAGCTGACGTTTTTGCAACGGTTAGCGGCTACCACGACAGCAAAAGCATCTACCAGCTGCTGCTCCTTCCGGCAGCCGACTACCTGATGCATGCCAACCGCCTCTCGGCAAAAAACATGATAGTAACCATAGCCGCAGCGCCGCAGCCCGACAGGCAAGGGCAAGCGCCCCACCTCTACACGCTGTGCAGCGAGCAGGAGGCGGTGGAGCAGCTGCAAAATATCCTGGCAAGCTTCGACGCGCCGCAAGGCGCTGACACCAAGAGCGAGCTAAGCGAGCGCGAGCGCGAGGTGCTGGCCAAAGTTGCGCAGGGCGCCATCAACAAGGAGATTGCCGACAGCCTCAACATAAGCCTCAACACAGTCATCACTCATCGCAAAAACATCACCGCCAAGTTGGGGATTAAAACTATATCTGGGCTAACCGTTTACGCCATTCTCAACGGCATCATCTCCGGCAAGGAGCTGCCGAAATTTTAGCAAAAAATACCAACAAATGGGGATTGCGCAGCGCTTTCATCGTGCGTACCTTTGCCCCGTACCAAAAGTTGGTTTTTCGCCATTCCGACGGTTTGGTTACTGCGAAAAAATCTCCG
>JAIRMD010000025.1 GCA_031258915.1 Prevotellaceae bacterium | reverse complement strand
CGAAATATCGCAACGATGGAAGAGATGAAGCGTGAAGTGGCCGCATGGCAGGAATGTAGAAACAACCAATATGCAAAAATAAATTGGCAATTCACAACTGCCGATGCAAGGGTAAAATTAAAAAAACTATACCCGTCATTTGACGATTAACTATACAGTAGTATTTTTTTTATCAATTGGTACGGCAATCTGAGCTACTTCTGGATAATACGGAGCGCCCTGCGGATACGATGCCGCAGTTGACAGCTATTCCCCTCTATACCTGCTGTCTACCTTTTTTGCACAAATAATTTTCTTCCCGCATGATTTTCTGCCATTTTTCTTTATCTTTGTGCGCTGGCAATCGGGGCAATGTAATTTTAATTTTCATGGACAAAATACAAATTTATTCATTGATTGCCAAATATTTACAGCAACATATTTTTACGTCGCCACCCGAAAGTATTTTTACAGTACCGTACCATAAAATTTTTTATTTGTAGAATAAATGTACACTGCACAGGATTTTAAGAGCGATCAGGAGGTGCGCTGGTGCCCGGGCTGCGGCGACCACGCAATACTTGCCTCGGTACAGCGGACGCTGCCGGAGATAGCAGAGGCGTTGAATACGCCTAAGGAGAATTTTGTATTCATTTCCGGCATAGGGTGCTCGTCGCGCTTTCCGTACTACATGAATACCTTTGGCATGCATGCCATTCACGGCCGCGCTACGGCCATCTCAACCGGCGTGAAGGTGGCCAACCCCAGCCTTAGCGTGTGGCAAATCACCGGCGACGGCGACGCGCTGGCCATTGGCGGCAACCACTTTATCCACGCCATCCGCCGCAACGTTGACATCAACATGCTGCTGTTCAACAACGAAATCTACGGCCTCACCAAAGGGCAGTACTCGCCTACCTCGAAGCTGGGGCTGGTGACCAAAACATCGCCGTTTGGCACGGTGGAGCGCCCGTTCAACCCGGGCGAGCTGGTCATCGGCGCAGGCGGAACCTTTTTTGCCCGCTCGCTTGACGTGGAGCTCAAGCTGAGCGCCGAGTGCTTGAAAGCCGCTGCGCTTCACGCAGGCTGCTCGGTGGTGGAGGTGCTGCAAAACTGCGTGATATTCAACGACGGTGCGCACAGCGAGTTTGCCACAAAGGACGTGCGCGAGGACAAAACCATTACGCTCAAGCATGGCGAGCCGATGATTTTCGGAAAAAACCGCGACAAGGGCATTGTGCTCGACGGCATGAAGCTAAAGGCTGTGCAGCTGAGCAAAAACGGCGCTACCGAAAAGGATGTGCTGGTGCACGATGCCCACGAAAGCGATTCGGGCATACACGCGCTGCTGGCCGCTATGAAAGCCCCCCACCTTCCCGTGGCGCTCGGCGTTATCCGCGCCGTAAAAAGCGATACCTACGACCGGCGGGTGCACGAGCAGGTAGAGCAGGTGGCGGAAAAGCGCACCATCAACAGCGTAGACGACCTGCTGCATAGCGGCGAAACATGGAGCGCGTAAAACATCATGAAAAGTAGCAAAATGCATAGCAAAGCATCGGGCGAGTACGGCGGGCTAAAGCTGCTGCTCGTAAGCAACTCAACCAACGCGGGCGAGGGATACCTCGAATACTGCAGGCAGGATATTGCCGGATTTTTGAAAAAATACGGCGTGAGCAAAGCGCTGTTCTTTCCCTTTGCCGCCGTCACGTTCTCCTACGACGAGTATGAGCGCAAAGTGCTGGAAAAATTGCTGCCGCTTGGCGTAGAGGTGGAGAGCATACACCATGCGCACGACGCGCAGCGAGCCGTGCACGACGCGCAGGCAATTGTGGTGGGCGGCGGCAACACCTTTCACCTGCTCAAAAGCATTCAGGGCTTACAGCTAACGGAAGCCGTTCGCTGTAAGGTGCATGGCGGCGTACCTTACGTCGGATGGAGCGCGGGGAGCAACCTCGCCTGCCCCACCATCTGCACCACCAACGATATGCCCATTGTGGAGCCGGAGAACTTTTCGGCGTTCAACCTCATCCCCTTCCAGATTAACCCGCACTACCTCGACGCCAACCCCGCAGGGCACGCCGGCGAAACGCGCGAGCAACGCCTGCAGGAGTACATCGCCGCCAACCCCCACCGCCACGTGGTTGGGCTGCGCGAAGCCTGCATGCTGACCCTGACAGGCGGCGAGCTGAAGCTGCACGGCAAGCGCCCCATGCGCGTATTCAAAGCCGGGCAAGCCCCGCTGGAGCTACAGCCAACGGACAACCTACAATTCTTGCTGAGGAGCTGAGGAGCTGAAATGTGGCTTTGAAAATGGCCTGCCTCCAAGGGGAGGTGGCATCCCACGTTTTTGCCACAAGGGTAATAAAAAAATCAACTATAAGTAAGACACCGTCAAATCTTTACGCTATCCAGATATACCGTATCCGGGCAGAGGTCGGCTTCGTTTGCCCACTGTATTGTCCCGATAAAGGGGCGCACGGTCCGAAACATTTTTTTCTCCTTCAACGCTTGAAAAACCTCATAATCCAAGTAAGGCTTTACGTCAAAAATTCCTTCCTCGCCATTTGTAAACCACAAATGCAAAGTGTAATCTTTTTCAGGTTTTACGTTTACTACTCTTGGATTCATCGTATTTTTACTTTAACGGCTCAATTTTATATATATTTTTCCCATCAACGGCCAAAACCCAGTTAGCCATCAGCTCATCTGCATGTAGCGTAATCCACGCCTGCACAAGCCTGATTTGAGGTTTTTTCATCGCACCTTCAATAATTTCCCCATCGGGGATAGAAAAAATGGCGCTATCATTTTGATACGAGGCATGAATATGAGGCAACTTATGCTGCCGATTATCCCTGAAAAACATGGATATAATTATACCATAAAACATTGATAGCGTTGCCATAATTCTGTTTGCTGTGAACGCGACAAAAGTATAAAATGTTTTTGGATTGGCAAAGAAAAAAACCAACTCTTTACTCTCTACGCGAATCAAGGGTTGCAGCCGTGCCACCATGTAATTTCAAATAATACACAGGTAAACAATACGTAAGGCCATCCTGTACGAAGCTTAGATCATCTTTACGCCGCTAAGCTCCTTACAAAGCGCATGTCATTTTGTCACTTTTCTGCGGTTTGGCATACATTTTGCTGCCACAGCGAATTGCAGCTGCTACTTTCAGCGCGCAGCGTACACAGTAGAAATTAAACAACCATTTTTTAAGAACTTACCCAAGCATTATGAAAGGTAAAATAGGCGTTACTACGGAAAACATTTTTCCCGTTATCAAAAAGTTCCTGTATTCCGACCACGAAATCTTCCTGCGGGAAATGGTGTCGAATGCGGTAGATGCAACCCAAAAGCTGAAGGCGCTCTCCTCGTCAGGCGAGGTGAAGGGCGACGTTGGCGAGCTAAGGATTAAAATCTCGCTCGACGCAAAAAGCAAAACGCTGACCATATCCGACAACGGCGTTGGCATGACGGAGGAGGAGATTGAAAAGTACATCAACCAAATTGCCTTCTCGGGGGCGGAGGAGTTCCTCGAGAAGTACAAGGACAAAGCGAACATCATAGGCCACTTCGGGCTGGGGTTCTACTCTGCCTTTATGGTTTCGGACAAGGTTGAGATAGATACCAAGTCGTACAAAGACGCGCCCGCCGTGCACTGGGAGTGCGACGGCTCGCCCGAGTACGTAACAGCAGCATCTAACCGCGTTGAGCGCGGTACCGACATTACGCTACACTTCTCCAAGGATAGCGAGGAGTTCGCATCGGAGCAAAAAATCAAGGCGCTGCTCAGCAAGTACTGCAAGTTCCTGCCTGTACCCATCATCTTCGGCAAGGAGCAGGAGTGGAAAGACGGCAAGTACGTGGATACCGACAAGGATTTGGTAGTAAACAACACCAGCCCGCTCTGGACGCGCACCCCCTCCGAGCTGAAGGAGGAGGACTACATGGATTTTTACGCGGAGCTCTACCCTGCCGCCGAACCTCCCCTATTCTACATTCACCTGAACGTTGACTACCCCTTTCACCTCGCCGGCATCCTGTACTTTCCGAAAATAAAAACCAACATCGACCTGCAGCGCAACAAGATACAGCTGTACTCAAACCAGGTGTACGTTACCGACTCGGTGGAGGGCATCGTCCCCGACTACCTCACCCTGCTGCACGGAGCGCTCGACTCGCCGGACATTCCGCTGAACGTATCGCGCAGCTACCTGCAAAGCGATGCCAACGTGAAAAAAATATCGGGGCACATCAGCAAAAAGGTATCTGAGCGCCTTCTGGAGCTGTTCACCTCCGACAGGCAAAAGTTCGAAAGCAAGTGGGACGACTTGAGGCTATTCATACAGTACGGCATGGTAACGGACGAAAAGTTTTACGAGCGAGCCGAAAAATTTTTCCTCTTCAAAAATACCGACGGCAAGTACTTCACGTTCGATGAGTACAAGAAGCTGATTGAGGTAAGCCAAAAGGACAAGAACAGCAAGCTGGTGTACCTCTACGCCTCCGACCCGCAGAGCCAGTACACGTTCATCAACGCTGCAAAAAACAAGGGCTACGACGTGCTGCTGCTGAACGGGTATCTGGACGCGCACTTCGTCAACAAGCTCGAGGAGGCGTGGAAAAATTCGCGCTTTGCCCGCGTGGACGCTGATGTGATAGATAAGCTGATAGAGAAAGATGTGGACAGGAAATCCAAGCTCTCGGAAAGCCAAGCTGCCCTGCTACGCACCGTCTTTGAGGCCAACAGCCCTACGGGAGATGAAAAGTACTTCGTAACGCTTGAGAATATGGACGAAAACGATGCTCCGGTGCTCATCACCCAAAACGAATTTATGCGCCGAATGAAGGACATGTCGGCAGTGGGCGGCGGCGGACATGCATTTTACGGGCAGATGGGCGACATGCTGAACGTGGTGGTGAACGCAAACCACCCGTTAGTGCTGAAAATCAACAGCAGCATGGAAAAAGATTTGTCCCCGACGCTAAAGCCCGTGCAGGATAACATCTCCCAAGCCCAATCGCGGATAGGCGAGCTGAACGCCCGGAAGAAGGATAAAAAAGAGGAAGAAATTCCGCAGGCGCTGAAAGACGAGCTCTCGGAGGCCGAAAAATCGCTGGCCGAGCTGCAAAAGCAAAAGGAGAATATCCTGACCGAGTACGGCAAGCAGAGCAAGCTGGCCAAGCAGCTCTTTGACCTCGCGCTGCTGGCCAACAAGCGGCTGACCGGTGAAGAGCTGGATAGGTTTGTGAAGCGAAGCGTCGAGCTGCTAAAGTGAACTGCTCTCACTTATACCTTATCCACTTCCACATCTCCTTGAAGCTTGACTTTTTGCCGTACATCAAAATGCCCACGCGGTAAATCCTGCCCGATACCCACGCTACGCCTGTAAAGCTGGCGTACAGTATACCCAGCGAAAGCAGCACCTGCCATACGGGCACGTCAAACGGTATGCGCGCCATCATTATCATGGGCGAAGTGAGCGGAATGAGGGAGCACCAAAACGAAAGGGAGTTGTCGGGGTACTGAAACGTGTTGAGCATGACAAATATGCCTAATATCAGCGGGATGGTGATGGGTATCATGAGCTGCTGCGTGTCCGACTCGGCCTCTACAGCCGACCCTACGGCGGCAAACAGCGATGAGTAGAACAGGTAGCCGCCAAGAAAAAAGAGCACAAAGCAGGTAGTAATCCACGTAAAGTTGAAGCCGGACAGGTAGCCGAGCATATTCAGCCCACCGACACCGGGTAGCCCACCGGGTATGGAGCTTTGGGCAGTACCTGCTCCGGCCGTCCCACCGGCAAGGTCGCCCAGCAGCGTGAAAAGCAGCCCCAGTACGCCAACAAACAGCAACGTGAGCACAATCCACAGCGCAAATTGCAGCAGCCCCACCGCCGCTACGCCCAATATTTTCCCCATCATCAGCTGAAACGGCTTGACGGAAGAGATGATCACTTCCACTATGCGGTTTACCTTTTCCTCGATAACTCCGCGCATGACCATGCCGCCAAATATGAGAATGAACATGTACATGAGAAAAGCGCTTGCGTACGAAATGCCCATAGCAATGCCCACATGCGTACTCTGCTCTGCGCCGTCGTCGCTCCATTTGATGGTAGCTGCGTGGAGGTTGGTTTGCAAATCCTGCATGATTTGGCTCAACTGCGGAATGCTGTACGCTTGCTGCTTGCGCCGCTCCACTTCGCGCGACAGCATGCCGATAACCGCTTGCTGCACCTCGAGGTTCACCTGCTTGGTGGAGTAGAACTTCACCTCCTGCGGCTCGCCCTTGTCGTTTAGCGCGCCAATGTGCAGCACAGCGTAGTACCCCAGCGCATCAAAATTTTTGCTTAGCTCGCCTATATCAACATTTTGTAGCACTGCGAAGTGAAGCGCATCGCTGGAAATCAGCACAGTGTCAAACGAGCGGCTATCGTCAACTACGGCTACCACGTTAACGTCGCTACTTTTGAGGCTCACAATGATGAGGGGTGTGACAGCCACCAGCGCCAAGAGCAGCGGCGCTAAAAGCGTAAGCACAAAAAAAGATTTTTTGCGCACGCGCACAGTAAATTCTCGCCGGGCAACTAAGAAAATTTTATTCATACAGTGTAATTTACGAATTAGGAATTTGTGAATTAGGAATATTAATGTCCTTCCGAACTTTTACCGGCTGCTACCGCTGCAATAAATATATCGTGCATGCTTGGCGTGAGGCGAGCAAAGTACTCTACCTTTACAACTTTTAAGGTGTTTTGTAGCAATAAATTAGCATCTGCTCCGTCGGTAGCGTTTACTATGGCTACCTGCAGCCCTGACTCCTGCCGGCGCTCGCTGACCGTAAAGCTGGGCGCAATTGCCAACGCAAGTTTTTCGCTATCACCCGTGTAGCGCAGCTCGTACTGTAAGCTGCCGTAGCTGCTGCGCACCTCGCTGAGCGCACCGTGTAGCACGCAGTGCCCCTGGTTGATAAGGGCTAAGCTGTCGCACAGCTCCTCTACCGAGGCCATGTTGTGCGTCGAAAATATGATGGTGCTTCCCTTTTCGCGAAGTGCAAGTATTTCATTTTTAATAATTTCCGTATTAATCGGGTCAAAACCGCTAAACGGCTCGTCGAAGATGAGCAGCTTAGGCTCGTGCAGCACCGTTACGGCAAGCTGCACCTTCTGCGCCATACCCTTCGAGAGCTCCTCTACCTTTTTGCTCCACCAAGGCATAATATCCAGCTTGGTAAACCAGTACCTCAGCCTTTTTCTCGCCTCGTACACCGAGAGTCCTTTCAGCTGAGCAAGGTAGAGGGCCTGCTCTCCTACCCTCATTTTCCGGTACAAGCCGCGCTCCTCCGGCAAGTAGCCGATGTTATATACATCGTTGGCTTTCATTTTGCTGCCATCGAAGTAAACGGCTCCGCTATCGGGCGCTGTAATCCGGTTAATGATGCGGATGAGCGTAGTTTTCCCTGCGCCATTGGGACCCAAAAGCCCAAAAATGCTGCCCTGCGGGACGGCGATGCTCACCTCGTCCAACGCACGGTGCCCCACGTATTGCTTAACAATACTCTCTGCCTGTAAAATATAGCTCATGTTATTTTTAATTTCGTGCAAATGTAGTAATTTTGCAGCATATAATGGTAATGGGTTCACAAATTTACATATCCGACTACAGCTACAACCTTCCTAATGAGCGCATTGCGAAGTATCCTTTGCCTCAGCGCGACGCATCGAAGCTGCTCGTTTTTGACCGTAACGGCATTAGCGAAGCTGCTTTTTCCCGCCTGCCCGAGCTGCTTCCTGAGGGAACGCTGCTGGTATTCAACAACACCAAGGTCATTCGCGCCCGGATAATGTTCAGGTGCAGCACCGGCGCGGCAGTAGAGGTTTTTTGCCTGGAGCCTGTTGAGCCAGCCAGCTACGCGCAGTCGCTGGCAGCAACAAAGGAGTGCTGCTGGGCGTGCGCTGTGGGTAGCCTCAGGCGCTGGAAGGAAGGGGAAATTTTGCGCCTGCCCTTCGCGCACGGCGGCAGCCGCTGCACGCTATCGGCCTGCAGGCAAAGCGTAAGGAACGGGGTGGCTACCGTGCAGCTTGCGTGGGATAAGCCCGATCTCACCTTTGCCGAGGTGCTCGAAGCCGCAGGCATCCTCCCTATCCCACCCTACCTGCACCGCCCAACAGAGAGCGCTGACTATGAGCGATACCAAACGATTTACTCAAAGCGCGAAGGCTCGGTAGCTGCTCCTACAGCAGGCTTGCACTTCACGCAAAATGTATTGAATAATCTGAAAATCAAAGGAATAGACACATCTGAGGTAACGCTTCACGTGGGCGCCGGAACGTTTAAACCGGTAAAATCGAGCACAATACAAGAGCATGAAATGCACGCCGAGCGCTTTGAGGTAAGCCTCGAAACGCTCATGAAGCTGCGGCAATCGCACGGAAAAGTAGTGGCCGTGGGGACAACCTCGGTGAGATGCCTTGAAAG
>JAIRMD010000239.1 GCA_031258915.1 Prevotellaceae bacterium | reverse complement strand
GTGTGTGTGTGTGTGTGTGTGTGTGTGTGTGTGTGTGTGTGTGTGTGTGTGTGTGTGTGTGTGTGTGTGTGTGTGTGTGTGTGTGTGTGTGTGTGTGTGTGTGTGTGCGCGCGCGCGTTCATGGCAAAGCAATCTGGTATTACCAAATTATTTTGCACACGGCAGGAGAAATTATGCTGGTATATGTGCTGCATGTTGCTGTTGACGTTAATAGCGGCAAAGGTAAATAGAATTTTTGGAAGTTGCAAATAAGCGGTGAATTTTTCGGTTAAATTCACTATCGAACCCCCTGCGCATTAATGTTGCTAATGTAAAAGTAGAGATTATGTCAATCGCTCTACTCGCAAACAACTCATGGCCGCATAAGGTGTAAAAAAAAATTCCCGGCAAGCAAAACTTTTAGGGGAGGGGAGGGTGTTACGCGAGCTTTTTGATGCACTCCTCCAGCAGCAACTTTTTGTTGACGGGCACAACGCCCACCTTTTCGCAGACTAACCCGCCGGCAAGGTTGGCCACCGCCGCCACCAGCGGGATTGCCATTCCCGCCGACAGGCAGAGGCTCGCCACGCTTATCACGGTGTCGCCGGCGCCCGAAACATCGGCAATGTTGCGCCGCTCTGCCGGCACAGCGGCGTACTGCTCGCCGTCGGAAACGAGCACGCCGCGCTCGGAGAGCGTAACCATGGCGTAGCGCACGTTCATTTGCCGGTTGATTTTTTGCGCTGCCGCAAAAATGGCGTCGTAGCTTTTCTTGTCCACATCCTCCTTTAGCCCCTCGCACAGCTCCTTGAAGTTGGGCTTGAAGAGCGTCACGTTTCGGTACTCCAAAAAATTTCGCTTTTTGGGGTCTACCAGCGTGGGTATTTTCCGTATGCCGGCAAGGTTTACTACCCAGCGTATGATGTTTGGCGTGATGACGCCCTTGTCGTAATCCTCAAAAATAATGGCATCGATTTTTTCGCCTGCGATGAGCTGCTCTACCTGCGCAAAAAACGCCTTTTCCAGCCCCTCGTGCAGCGGCTTGGTTGTCTCCTCATCAATGCGCAGCAGGTGCTGCGCACCTGCAATGACGCGGGTTTTGGTGGTCGTCAGGCGCGAGCTGTCGGCCAGCATCCCCACCTGCGAAAGCCTGCTTGCGCCGAGCATTTTCATAAACGCCCCGGCCTCACTGTCGTTCCCGACAACGGAGCACAGCAGCGGCGTTGCCCCCAGCGCCTGCAGGTTGAGCGCAACGTTGGCGGCGCCTCCCAGACGGCGCTCGCGCTGCGCGCTGGCAAGAATGGGAACGGGTGCCTCCGGCGAAATGCGGCTGACCTCGCCCCACGTGTAGGCATCGACCATCACATCGCCAATGACCATAACCGTCAACGCATCAAACTTGTCGAAAATATGCTGAAAATTTATCATTGGAAGTATCGGGGGTTCGCATTTTCGTATAGTAGAATCTTTGCATCCGCAAAGGTACAAATTATTTTACAACTTCACAGCGCATGTTTCCATCCTCGCCTGCGCCTAACATGCGCGCGAGGGCGATTTTATTGGCCAGTTCGGGGTTGTAGGGCAGCGCTACCCTTACGTAGTTTTCGGAAAAGCCGAGCATGTAGCCGTTTTTGCGTGCGCTTTCAAAGAGTACGCTGCTTGTACGTCCCGTATTTTTTCTGTAAAATTCGGCGTGCAGCGCATCGCAGAGCGCCCCCAGCCGCTTTGCCCTGCTTGATATTTGCGCCTCCGGCACCTGCGGCATCAGCGCTGCCGGAGTATTGGGGCGCATGGAGTACGGAAATATGTGCAGGTACGCCGGCTGCAGCTCCTCCAAAAAGGCGCGGGCGCTCTCAAACTCCTCCTCCGTTTCGGTTGGGAAGCCCACGATAACGTCAACGCCAATGAAGGCAAGGGGCATTTTTTCGCGAATGTAAAGCAACTTTTCGGCAAACTGCTCGCGCGCGTAGCGGCGGCGCATAAGCCCCAAAATGCGGTTGGCGCCGGCCTGCAGCGGGATGTGGAAGTGCGGCAAAAATTTCGGCGAGCCGGCAACAAAATCCACCAGCTCCGCCGTGAGCAGGTTAGGCTCCATTGACGAAATGCGGTAGCGGGATATGCCCTCTACCGCCTCCAGCTGCTGCGCCAGCTGCAAAAAATTTTCGCCCGTCGATTTTCCAAAATCGCCAACGTTTACGCCGGTCAGCACAATTTCGCTTACGCCCTGCGCCGCTATCTCCCTTGCCTGCGCCACAATTTTGTCGATAGCAATGTTCCGGCTTACGCCCCTCGCCAGCGGAACGGTGCAGTAGGAGCAGCGGTAGTCGCATCCGTCCTGCACCTTGAGGAACGAGCGCGTGCGGTTGCCGGAGGAGTATGCGGAGAAGAAATCATCGCCATCGTTAGCGGCGGCGGGCAGCAGGCAGCGAGCGCTGCCGGGCAGAGCAAAATGCTCGCCAATTTTTTGCGCCACCTCGCGCTTGTCTGCCACCAAGCTAACCTCCGGCATTTGCTCCAGCTCAGCGCTCTTCAGCCGCGCATAGCATCCCGTTACGCATATCGCTGCGCCATCCCTTTGCTTTGCCAGCTTGCGGATGGCCTGCCGGCATTTTTTTTCGGCCTGAGCGGTTACGGCGCAGGTATGCACTACGTAAGCATCGGCGGCCTCCCCCTCGCCCACCTGCACAAATCCCATGCCGCGCAGCTGCCGCGCAACGGTGGAGGCTTCGGCAAAGTTAAGCTTGCAGCCAAGGTTGACAACGCAGAAAGTTCTATTTTTATAGAAAGAATTTACCATGAATATTTCTGCAAAGATATAGGATAAACCGTAATCGGCTCGTGGCAGCTGCAATTTATGCTGCCCGCAGTGATGCTTAGCTCTTAACTATCTTCGCATATCCGCTATTTGCGCCTTGGCTAAGGCGAATGAAGTAAATGCCCTGCGGCAGGCGCGAAACGTTTACCACGTTGGAGGTGAGCGGTTCGCAGTGTACGCGCTGCCCCGAGAGGCTGAATATTTCCAGCAGCGCCGGCGACACTCCGCGCAGCTCGTCGGGCAGGCTCAGGTTCAGCTCGTCGCGCACAGGGTTGGGGTAAACGCTGAGGTCGAAGCGGCGCTCATGCCTGCGGGCAGTTGTGCTGAGGTAGTCGCTTCGCCTTGCAAACGACGGGCGCACCATGAGGGCACCCTGACCGTCGTAAACGGAGCGCTGCCACGTGTAGCCGTTGATGCTGACAAACATTTTGTTTACGGGGCGGCTGTTGCGGTCAAAACCTACGTTGAGCATGGACGAGGCCTGCTGCACCCACCCCGCGTAAAACGTGCCTTCGACCACCACGGGGTGCGTCAGCTTGTAGTACGCAAACGCGTTGAGGCTATCGAACTGCGGGCTGAGGTTCGGCTCGAGGTAGAGCATATTTTCGTCGTTGGGCTGGCCGCCGTTGTCGCTCCACACCGCCAGCTTGAACTGCTGCATATTTCCGCTATCCTGCGTGCTGTTGAAGTAGATGTAAACGCCGCTAAGCGTATCGCGCAGGTACGAAAAAAATTTAACCGCTACCTTTGCGTTGGCCGCACTTGCGCCGAAAATTCCAAAGCCGTTCTCGGCAGTACCGTCATCGTAGGCGTAGCTGGCGTAAAATTCCTGGCGAAAAGTTCCGGTATCGTTGGCTCGCAGCTGGGCTGCCAAGCTTGCGTTGACCGTATAGTCGGAGATAATAGTTTTAATATCGAACGCTACCGAATCGGCATTTCCCTCCGGAGTATTCAAAAAATCGTTTAGCGGCAGGTTAAAGGTGTGCGGACGGGCGGTATCCGCCTGAATGTTATTGCCGCCGCCGGGGTACCTCTTGCTCCAAGCCGCGGAAACGCCTTTGACGCACGACATCTCAAAATCGGTGCGAAACCCTGCTGGGCTTGCGCCTAAGTTGCCCACGCTGAAGGTAACGGTAGCCCCTGTTCCGGCGGTGTTGACCAGCTGCTCCCGCTGCGCCGTAGGGCTGCCCTTGAGGTGCCGCCACGGCATGGCGTAGTAATCCTTGAGCAGCTTCTGTATGGGGTTTGCGATGGCAACGTCGGTAAGCATGGTATCGGCTGCGCTGCGGCCCCTGTTGAGGTAAACCAAATCCAGATTCCAGATATCGCAGTTGCCCAGCTTGCCCGAAACATCGCTACTGCTCCGCGTGGCGTAGCTAATGAAGCGAAAGCGAAAGCCCGGCTGCAAAAACCTGCTGCCGCTTACGCCGATAATCACCTTAAAGAATTGCGCGGTAATATCCTTGCCGGAGGAGATTTTGCTGGAAGGCGTTTGCAAAAAATATTTTTCCTTCAGCACAGCTACCGAATCAGCGCGAAGCGTATCGGGAAATGCGTGCCATGCCGAAATCCACCCCCAGCCCGGGGCAAACAGCTGTAGCGTCAGCGAGTCGGCGCTCTCCGGCATGTCGTCGCTCATGCCTTTGGGCTGGTACGCAAAGCTAAGGTACACGTCAGCGTCGGAGGGGCGGAGGTTTATTGGCTTTGAGGTAAGCGTGTCTGCGCCCATAGGCGAATTGCTGACATGCTTGTACACATGCCCGCTGCCGGCCAGAATATCGAAGGTGGCTACCCCTGTGGTGAGTGGGTTTACGCCGTAGGTGCTGTTGATGAACACCATGTTGTCCGTCCACTTTCTATGGTCGGGGGTGCCATGCCGCTGCTGGGAGAAGTCGTCGAAAAAGGGTAAATCGAGCGTGTCGGGGCTGCTCAGCGCGCGCGGGGCAGGCGCAACGGATTTTGGGCGAGCAAAAAGGCCTTGCAGCGCCTCTTGCGCCGGCGCCGCAGTAGCTGCTGTCATCACCGTAAGCAGGAACATCCCAGTATATCGAATTTTCATCATGCCAACTCATTCTCCCAAGCGGGTTACGTCAACCGTAAGGTAAATACTAATGAGCGAGCCAACCTCCAGCGAAGTTTTTTCATCCGTCGCCGGATGCTGCGCATACACTTTTGCATCAAGGCTATCCGACAAAGTTTTGACCGACTCGTCGTACTTTACCGAGCCTACGTTGAGCGAAGCCTCGATAATGCTGGATTTGGCGAGCGGAAGCGAAAGTCCTTTAAGGTGCGGCAGCGCGGTATGCTCCGAGCTGTAGCTTTTTCCTACTATCAAATCTATTTTGCTCCCAAACTCCAGCCGCTCGCCTGCCTGCGCCGGACGCCCGAGGTGGAGCTGCCCAATCACGTTGCCCGGAGCAATATCGTAGGCAAAAAACAGCCGCCCTATCTCCAAACCTTGCAGATCAATGGTTGCCTTAGCTTGGCGCAGCGATAAGCCCATAACGGATGGAACGATTACTTTTTTGGCGCGCATGGCGTTCATGGTCAAAAAAACCGTCCGGTTATTTTTCACCCGCACCTTTGGCTTGGGGTTTTGCTCTATTACCGAGCCGCGCGGCTTGGCGGAAATAAACACCGAGTCGATGACTTCAATGCGCAGATGCTTTTCCCGTGCAAGGCGCTGCGCATCGGCAAGCAGCAAGCCGGTGAAGTTGGGCAGCGCAAACGTTTGGCCATGCCGCGTATAAATCATCAGCCACAGGTTAACCACCACCACCGCAAGCGCCACTACGCTCACCGCCAAAACAAGATGGCGCACGTAAAAGTTACCCCATACGCGCCACAAAAAGTGTTGACCTGCCTTATTCATAATTCATATTATTCCTGCAAAGGAAGCCTTCCTTTACCGAAAATCAAAGTAAAAATCGTTAATATTGCTTAACTGCACGGTAAAGCGAGTCGCGCTCTACGGGGGTAAAGCGCGATTGCCGCGCCATTTCGCGCAGCTCGCTCACCGTCATTCGGGGTGTTTTGTCGTCGGCGCCGGCCATGGAGTAGATTTTGGTGCTGTCGTCAATGGTGCCGTCCATGTCGTCGGCGCCAAACGAAAGCGCCAGCTGCGCCACCGCCTTGCCGCACATAGGCCAGTAGGCTTTGATGTGAGGAATGTTGTCGAGGAAGATGCGGCATACCGCCATGTTGCGCAGCTCTTCGACAGCCGACACCTCGCCCAGCGCCGACAGCTGGTTGTTTGCCTTGCGAAACTTGAGCGGGATAAAGGCGTTGAAGCCGCCCGTTTTGTCCTGCAAATCGCGCAGGCGCAGCAGGTGCTCCACGCGATGCTCGTACGCCTCCACGTGCCCGTAGAGCATGGTTGCGTTTGATGCAATCCCTTGCTCGTGGGCGCTGCGGTGCACATCCAGCCAGCCCTGCGCGGTAACCTTGTGGGGGCAAATCCGGGCGCGGATTTTGTCGTTCAAGATTTCGGCACCGCCGCCGGGGATGGATTGCAGGCCGCACCTTTTGAGCCGCGCCAGCGCCGCGCCCACCGGCAGGCCTGACTGCTGCGCCATGCGCCGCAGCTCCTCCGCCGTGAACGCCTTGATGTGTACGCCCGGTAAAATCCGGCGTACGCCGCTCACCATGCTTTCGTAAAAATCAAGGGTGCGGCGGGGATGCGCACCGCCCACGATGTGCACCTCCGTGATGCCCGACCCAACGTACTGCCGGGCGATGGCAAAGATTTCGTCAAGGCTCAAATCCCAGCTACCCTCCTGATGTTCGTCGCGCCGGTAGGAGCAAAACAGGCAGCGGTTGGCGCAAACGTTGGTAGGCTCAATGTGGACGTTGCGGTTAAAGTAAACGTACTTCCCGTTGAGCCTTCCCCGTATCGTATTTGCCATCATGCCCAGCTCCGGGAGCGCCGCCGAGCGGTACAGCGTAAGGCATTCGTCGGGGGTGATGCGCTTGTTGTCTATGACTTTCTTGTACGCTGTGTTCAAAATTTCTTTTGCGCCCACCGCCGCCTACTTTCTGTACCTTGGCTCGTCGGAAACGGTGAGTTTCTTGCGGCCGCGGGCGCGGCGCGCAGCCAGCACGCGGCGACCGTTGGCGGTTGACATCCTTTCTCTAAAGCCGTGCTTGTTCCTGCGCTTGCGCACGGAGGGTTGAAAAGTCCTTTTCATCTCTACATGTTTTTTTGGTTAACACCGGATGCAGCCCTTTGGCTGCACCGGCTAAAATTAAAGCTACGCCCCCGCTCAAGCCTCTCCCGGCGGCGCCGGAAGAGGCCGTGAGGCAGATTAAACGCCCACCGTTAGCCGGTCGTCGACGTTGTTCCCGTTGCTCCATGCACTCTTAGCTCATCTCTACCTACGGAGAGCGGGCTGCAAAGATAGCTCTTTTCGGTAAAAGTGCAAAATAATTTACGAATTTTCGGGCATCCCTGGCGTAGAATACGCCTTATCATAGTTAATGTTAATCGGCCATGCAGATTATGCAAAAAAGCATTATGCAAAAATGCATAATGCTTTTTTGCATAATTGAAAAAATTGTCGTACATTTGCAGAGAAATTGGAAACGACAAATTGAAAGAAAATGAATCCGTTTAGCTATGGCGCTGCGGTAAAAGGCGAGAACTTTTACGACCGGAAGGAGGATTGCAAGCGCATTGTGGATACGCTTGCAGGCGGTAATAATTTGGTGCTCTACGCGCCGCGCCGTTTTGGAAAAACATCGTTGGTTTTCAGGGCAATAGAACAGTTGGAGAGGCAGAATTTCATTTGCGTTTACTTCGATTTTATGCCTGTTTTCTCGCCCGAATCGTTTGTGCGGCTTTACGCTAAAGCGTTGGCTGCCAAGCAAAGTAACTTGCAAAAGTTTGCCAAAACTTTTGTCTCCATAGTCAAAAGTATCCGTCCGGTGCTGGGCTTCGGGCAGGATGGAACCCCAGAATTTTCTATTGATTTTGCCAGTAGCACAGTGGATGAAGCTGTAGTATCGCAGCTGCTGGATTTACCGGAGCTGATGGCCAAAAGCAGCAAGCGAGTTTTGGTGTTTTTCGACGAATTTCAGGAGGTCGAGAAGCTGAAAGGCATTTATTTTGAGGGGCTTTTGCGCAGTAAAATTCAGCAGCAGCGGCGCGTGAGCTACCTCTTTTTCGGCAGCAAAACACACCTTATGCAGGCCATGTTCAACGACAAAAAGAGGGCCTTTTACAACGCAGCATCGCAAATGACCATCAGCTATTTGCCCGAAAAAGATACGGTTGCATTTTTGCAGCAAAATTTTGCCAAGAAGGGCATACGCCTCGATGAGGAGATGGCGCAATATATTATTTCGGCAACGGCCAACATCCCGCACTACATCCAGCTGCTGGCGGCCGAAATCTGGCAGGCCGCCGAGAGCAGCGCCAGCATTACCCATGAAGCTGTAAACAAAAGCATTTTGCAGGTGCTTGCCCTGAAAGGCGATTACTACATGGAGCTGTTTGATCGTCAATCGAACAGCAAAAAGCAGCTGCTGCTTGCTCTCTGTAGGGACGGCAAAAATATTTTTTCGGAGGCGTACATCAGAGCCAACAACTTGCCGAACTCCGCCACCCTGCAACGCGCCGTAACCGGCCTAACCAGCGATGGAATTATTGACAAAACGGGGCGCGAATATTTTATTTCCGACCCATTTTTCAAGCTGTTTTTGAAAGATTTTTCGCTATAGCTTGCTGAGGCTGCGTCATTTGCAGCTTTCCACCATCCGCCTTACCCTACTGTCCGTTTCTATGTAATCCTCCAGCGTTGGCTGTGCGATGAAGCTGTTTTTTTGCAGGCCAAGCTCTACCAGCTTGGCGATGTCCTGAAAGCCTATTTTGCCGTGCAAAAAGGCATCAACGGCTACCTCGTTGGCAGCGTTGACGGCGCAGGCAGCGTTGCCGCCCATCCTTAGCGCTTCGTAGGCCAGGGCAAGGCAGCGGAACTTCTCCGTATCGGGTTTTTGGAACGTCAGGGTTGGGTTTTCGGCAAAGCAGAAGCGGCTTACGTTGAGCCGAAGCCTCTCGGGAAAGCTCAGCGCGTAGCCAATGGGGATGCGCATGTCGGGCGCTCCCAGCTGCGCCTTGATGCAGCCATCGGCAAACTGCACCATAGAGTGCACCACGCTCTGCGGATGCACCAGCACCTCTACCTGCTCGGGCTTCAGGTCAAAGAGCCAGCGGGCTTCAATCACCTCAAATCCTTTGTTCATCATGCTTGCCGAGTCGATGGTAACCTTAGCGCCCATGCTCCAGCGCGGATGCTTTAGCGCCTGCTCTACGGTGGCGCACCGGAGCTCGTCGGCGCTTGCGCGCAGGAAAGGCCCCCCCGACGCAGTGAGGTAAATCTTTTCGACCGGGCTACACTCGCCCATCAGGCACTGGAATACGGCGCTATGCTCCGAGTCTACCGGGATAATGGCGGCGCCGCTTTTTTGCGCCAGCCGGCTGATAAGGTCGCCTGCCACCACCAGCGTTTCCTTGTTGGCCAGCGCCACCTGCTTTTTGGCTTCAACGGCGCAGATGGTAGGCTTCAACCCTGCAATGCCCACCAGCGACGATATGACCACATCTGCGCCCGGCAGCTGCGCCACCTCGCAGATGGCCTTGCTCCCGGCGTAAACTTTGATGGGGTGGCCGGCAAGCAGCGATTTCAGCTCGCCGTACTTCGCATCGTCGGCAATAGCAACCGCGTTGGGTTGAAAGCGAATGGCCTGCTGCGCCAGCAGCGACACGTTGCGGTGAGCGGTGAGCGTTTCCACCTCATACTTGTCGGGGTGCTGCGCTATCACGTCTAAGGCTTGCACCCCAATAGAGCCGGTGGAGCCAAGGATGGCAATGCGTTTTTTTGTCATGCGGTGAAAAAAAAATTCGGCTTCCAGCTAAAAAACGATGTGCTGCTCAGGGTTTACGGGAGTTCCGTTCCTCCAAATCTCAAAAATCAGCGCACCCTCATCATTGATGACGGCAATGGCTTCTCCGGCGTTTACCTTTGACCCTATCTGCTTGAATAGCTGCTTACTATTTTTATATACGGTGGTAATATTCATCTCATGCTGGATGCTAACCATGTATCCATTTTCGATAGTCCAGCTGGCGGCCACTATGGTGCCGCTGAGGGTAGCCATCACCACGCTGCCGGCGCCGACCTCCACGCAAACGCCAAACTGCCGCTCCTGCGGGTTGAAGCTGCCCACCACGCGACCCCGCACAGGCGGAAAAAAGTGCAGGTTGCCAGCGTTGGATAGATTTTCGCCGGAGTTCAGCATGGTCAGGTTTTGCAGCTCCATCTCCTCTACCTGCTGACAGAACAGCGAATCTTCAGCAGAGTAGTCGAGCATTATGTCGCGGTAGCGCTGCGCCAGCGCCGTATCGGTTGCTGTCTCAATATCAATAGGCTCCAGCCCCGACAATATGCGGCTCATGTTATCGTTGTACAGCACCCAGCGCTGCACTTTTTTCTCCAGCGAGTCGAGCCGCTGTGCATTTTGCACAATGTTGCGGCGCGTTTTGCTGTCGGGGTAGCCGGGAATAAGCTCGCGTAGCGGGGTGAGGGCGATAAGCGCTACCATTACCCCTACGCCCACCAGCGCAACGCTGCCAAAGAACGTAACTATGTTAAGGCGCGAAAGCCGCATGTGCCAAACTTCGGCATACGTTGT
>JAIRMD010000229.1 GCA_031258915.1 Prevotellaceae bacterium | reverse complement strand
TTAAAAAAGGAATTTTCTGAAATACAAAAACATCTTATGCTAAAAAACGCTTCTCTTTGGCTCTTCCTGCTCTGTATTTGCAACGTCCGCGCGTACGCCGGCGAATGGCGGGCAACCGTGGCGGTGGTAACCGATACGGCTACCTACCAAGCCATAGGAAAAGATATTGACCGCTACCTCGCCGCTATCCACGGCGACGGCAAACAGGCTGTGCTCATTCGGGACGTATGGCAACACCCCGACTCCATCCGCCGGGCGCTGCATGCGCTTTACCAAAATAGCCGCATGGAGGGAGCGGTACTTATCGGCGATATTCCGGTGGTTATGACGCGCGATGCGCAGCACTTGAGCATGGCGTTCAAAATGAACCAGACAAGGGACTGGAAAGAGTCGTCCATTCCTTCCGACCGCTTTTACGACGATTTTGACTTGCAGTTTGAGTATATCAAACAAGACAGTACGGAAAAGCTGTACCATTATTATACCTTGAAAGCCTCTTCGGTGCAGTATGTTTCTTCGGATATTTACTCGGCGCGGATAAAAGCGCCCGTGCAGCCCGGAAAGGATAAGTATCAGCTGCTTTCGGAATACCTGCAAAAGGTGGTGGAGGACAAGCAACGGCAGCGGACGCTGTCGCATGTCCTCTACTTTACCGGGCACGGCTACAATTCGGAATCTATCAACGCCCGGGTAGATGAAGGGTGGGTGCTGAAGCGCCACTTTCCGTTCTTGGGCAAGCGGCGGGGAAGCCGGCTGGACTTTATCAACTTCGATATGGATGACGCTGTCCGCGACCGTTTGCTGGCGCAGCTGGCCGATGCCTCGCTGGATGTCGCCATCCTGCACCACCACGGGGACAGCGATACGCAATACCTCAGCGAAATACCCAACGCCGGCGCGCCCCAGCAGCACGCAGACGCCTTGAAGTCCTTTTTTCGGGCAAAGATAAGGAGAGCGAAAGATACGGTAGCAGCCAAGCAATACTACATGGAGAATTTTGATGTTCCGGAGAGCTGGGTAGCCAACGCCTTTGACTCCGCAACGGTGGCCGCCGACAGCCTGCAGGCCGCCTCGTTGAACGTGGTGATTGCCGATACCTACGGGCGCGTTTTTAACGCCAAATTCATCATGTTTGACGCCTGCTTCAACGGCTCTTTCCACTTGAACGACTACATCAGCGGCCACTATATTTTTAACCCGGGCGCAACCATAGCCGCAAAAGCCAACACGGTAAATGCCCTGCAGGACATGTGGCCCAACGAGCTGATAGGGCTGCTGGGCGAGGGCGTTTGCGTGGGCAATTGGGCAAAAGAGGTGTTTACGCTAGAGTCGCACCTGATAGGCGACCCCACGTTTCACTTTGCCGCCGCCCGCGCTGCTTTAGACCGCGATATTGTTAAGGAAAAGCGCAACCCCAAATATTGGCGAAAGCTTTTTGCCAACAGCTCCACGCCGTCCGACGTGCGCGCGCTGGCGCTGGTAATGCTGCAAAACAACCGCGCCGTAGGCTCAAGCGAGCTGCTGCTAACGCTGGAAAAAGACGCCGACCCGCTGGTGCGGTTGGAGGCGTTCTCCCTCTTGAAAAAACGACTAAGCCCGCTGCTGCCACAGGCCATCGCGCTTGCCATGACCGACTCGTACGAGCTGCTCCGGCGGCTGGGAACGCTGACGGCCGGAAAATCGGGCGATAAGGCGCTGCTCCCGGTGATTGCCCAGGCCTACTTTAATCCGGCCACAACCAACAGGGAACACTTCCAGCTGCGGTATGCCATTGATCAGTATCCTTACGATACGATTGTTAACTATTTTGCCTCGTGGCGGGCGAAAAGCCCCCTCTGGCCTACCGAAAAAAGCTACTCCGCGCTTTTGGCAAATTTGAAGCGAAGCGCTGAGGCCAGCAAGGCGGATTTTGCCAAGCTAAGCGATACCACTCCAAAGCCCACGCGGTTTACGATTTCGGCGCAGCGAAACCTATGCCAGACCGAGCATTTAGCGGAGCTGTTCGAGTACCTGAAAAATGGCCGGGATGTCGGGTTGCGAACGCTGACGGCAGAAACTTTCGGGTGGTACGTTTACTCGTGGAAGCGGGACGAAATACTCGCATTTTGCAGGCAGCAGTGGGCTGTGGAGCAGGATGCGGCAGTAAAAAATGAGCTTGCGAAAACAATCGCGCGGCTATCCATTAGCTTTTAACCCGTGAGCCGCTACATAAAAATACAGCTGGTTGCTTGCTTTTCGCTGCTTTGCCTTGCGCTGAACGCGCAAAGCAGGGCAGGCTACGCGCAGATAGAAGGAAAAGTTTTGGAGCACGGACGGCAGGGTAATCCGGTGGGATTTGCTACGGTAACGCTCTTGCCGGCCAACGTGCATACTATGACCAACGCCGCAGGAGAATTTTCTTTCCCCCAAGCAGACGCGGGTAAAATTACGATACGAATACAGTTCATAGGGATGGAAACCATTGATACCGGCGTTTACGCCGCGGCGGGGCAGGCCAACCTGTTTGTGTTTACAATGAAAGCTGCCGACTTCCGGCTGGAGGAGGTAACGGTAGTGGCCACGCGAAGCAAGGCGGGGCAATCTACCGCGTCCAACATCTCCCGTCAGGCTATTGACCACATACAGGCCACCACGTTGAGCGATTTGATGCAGCTGCTGCCGGGCGTCGCCATCTCGGACCCCAACATGGCCAGCGCAAATACGGTAAACGTGCGCGGGACGGGGGCGAGCAACAGCTTGGGAACGGCCATTATTGTCGACGGGGTGCAGCTGTCCAACAACGCCAACCTGCAAACATTTGCCGCTACAATGAACGGCGGCACCGGCTTGCTGAACGGAGACGCCGCCGCCGGCGTGGATACGCGCACAATAGCGCTCGACAACATAGAATCGGTCGAGGTTATTCGGGGCATTCCCTCGGCTGAGTACGGAGACTTAACCTCCGGCGCTGTCATCGTCAAATCGCGGGCCGGACGAGACCCGCTAAAGGTGAAGCTCAAAACCAACCCGGATTTATACCAAGGCTCCGTATCGAAAGGGGTTTCTTTGGGCGATAAATGGGGAAACCTAAACCTAAGTGGCGACTACCTCTACACCGTCAAGAAGCCTACGGAAGCTTACGCCTTTTACCAGCGCTTTGCGGCAAAAGCCCTCTGGACAACTTCGCTCAAGCGAGACCTTGTATCTACCACCTCTTTTGATGTTACATTCGGCAAGGATACCCGAAAATCCAACCCCGACGACAACGCCATAGATTTGCAGGAAAAGGCGCAGGAGCTCGGGTTGGCGGTGGGCAACACCACAAGGCTGAATATAGACAAGGGATGGCTAAAGTCGTTGGAGTGGACGCTGGCAGGAAAGTACAATGATAAATATTCATGGACGCACGAGATGCTGTACAACGCCACCGGGCTTTACTCCACAGCGATGACCGACGGTAGCGTTGTGTCCAACCGCCCCGGGCAGAAGCTGTATGACGACGCCGGCAACGAAATAACCCGCCTCGCCGGAGCAGCGTGGGCTACTATCCTCCCCAACGAGTACTACACCGAATGGAGCGTGTACGGAAAAGAGATTAACGCCAACGCCAAGCTGAAAGTGAACTTTAACAAGCGATGGGGAGACGTGAACAACCGAATTATTGCCGGCATGGATTTTAAAGCGGACGGCAACGTAGGAAAAGGGAAGGTGTATGACGAAAAAAATCCGCCCTTGCGAGCATTCAACAACCGCGCCTACCGCAACAGGCCTTACGCCGACATTCCCTTTATTTACCAGCTGGGCGCTTTTGCGGAAGACTACTACCGGCACGCCTTCGGGGAGCGCTATTTGAATATTGCCGCCGGCGCACGGTTCGACTATATTAACCAAAAAAGCGTGTTGGCGCCCCGCCTCAACGCCTCTTTTGATTTGCTGCCCGAAACGCTGACGCTCAGGGGCGGCTACGGCGTAACCGCCAAAGCCCCCACGCTGCTGTACCTTTACCCCGAAAATGCCTACTTTGACTACCGACTTACCCCTACCATTAATCCGGAAGAGGCATTGCTGTGCGAAACCCGCATATTTTCCGCCGAAAACCCAAAGCTCGAAATCGCTGCCAACCGGAAAGCAGAGGCAGGGCTGGATGTTACGCTGAAAAGAAAGTACCGCCTCTCCATAACCGCCTACGATGAATTGCGGGAAAACGATTATTCATTTTCCAATACCTTGAATACTTTCCGGCTGGTAGAGTACAGGCAATACGCCGTTGACCGGCAAGCTGCCGACGCGCTGCCGGTACTGAAATTATCCAATACCGCCAATGTATTTGCTATCTATTCGGAGCCCGGCAATAACAACTATTCCCACAACCGGGGTGTGGAATTTGAATTGGACTTGGGGCGTTTCGACGCTATCAGGACTTCTTTCTACGTAAACGGCGCGTGGGAAAGACGCACGTCTAAAAGCCGGGACTACTCGTTCAGCACTCTTTCGAGGGAGAATGAGCTGGAGCGGAACATCGGCATTTACGAAAAAGGACGGCTGAGCTCCGAAAGCGAAAGAGGCCTCACCACCGTGAGGATTACGCACAACATTCCGGCTATAGGATTTGTCGTTACGCTGACTTCGCAAATCCTGTGGCTGAGCAATACCTGGACGGTTTACGGGAGCGATATGTTTGAAAAATACATCTCGTACCGCGACGGAAAAGTGTACGACTTCGATCCGGCGCTAAAAGACGACCCGGAGTTTAGCTACCTGTTTCCCGGCGTCAATAATATGCGCGACTTGGTGGAGAAAAGCATCCCTACGCTATTCTTCAACATCAACCTGTCGAAAGAGCTGGGCGATTACTTTACCGCTTCGTTTTTTGCCAACAATGTATTCAACAGCCGCCCCGTTTACGAATCGACCGTAACGCCCGGAACATTTCGCGAATTGGGAGCTAATATTTTCTTTGGCTTCGACTTGAGAGTTTCTATAAAATAACAGCGCTACAAATCCTTTAACTCCGGTTTTTCGATTGAAAGTTAACCAACATACCGCTTTTCCGAATGGCAGCTGCGCGGCGCACCGGCCGGCTGCCGCCTTTACTTTGCCTGAAAAATCTTTAGGTAAGGTGACCAAATTTACCCCCCCCATTGTCAAATAGCTGGAAATCAGCAATATACGTTATTGTCGCTTCAAAAATTTTCCGTTGCTACAGTAGCTGTGAGTATACGGATAGGAGTTCTGCGCAAATGCCTGATGGACGGGCGCATACGCCATTGCCAAAAAGGGAAATGCCTAACCCACCGAAACAAACCACCGCCCAAAAAGAGAAATGCCTAACTAACCGAAACAAGCCACCGAAAAACAGCTATACACATAAAAATCAACCAAATACAAATGTTTGAAGTAATCAATTAAAGTAATCAATTAAAATAAAAATAACATGACAAAATATTTATTGCTCCTAACGTTCGCCTGCGCTGTCTGCCTGACGGCCTGCGACGACAAAACCGAAACCATTAAGGAAATTACCGTTTCGGTGCAAATTACTACGCCGGATAGCGTTACGACCGTCCCCGAATCCTACCAGGTGGAGTTTATCAACTACAACGACAATAGCAAAGTAGAAAAAACCGCCGGCGCCGACGGCAAAGTAACGGCCAGCATCCTTCCCGGCGTATACACCATCTCCGTAAGCGCCGAAGCGCTGGAGCAAGGTTTTTCAACCATTTACAGCGGCTCCCTTGTCAACGAAAATATAGTAACCGACGGGGCATCCTACACCATTGAGGTAAAGGTAGCCAAATCGGGGACGCTGGTGTTTAAGGAAATTTACTATGCGGGAAGTAAAACGCCGAGTAATGCCAGCTATTTCCGCGACCAGTTCTTTGAAATTTACAACAACAGCGAATCGGTGGTCTATGCCGACGGGCTGTGCGTAGGTACGCTGTATACTAACCTCGCATCGGCCACCCAGCCCACATGGGACAAGGAAAATGCCGCCGACTACGTCTATTACCAATGGCTGTGGCAAATTCCCGGAACGGGAACCCAGTATCCGATTCAGCCCGGCGAAGCTATTATTGTGGCACAATGGGCAACCAATCATCAGGTCGAAGCTTTAAATCCAAACGCTCCGGTCAACTTGTCGTCCAGCGAATTTGAAGGCTACATCGCAGCCAGCAGTACGCAAATACAAACCGACGAGCAGGCAATAAATTTGAATCTTATATACAGGATGTCCAGCTTTCAATCAATGCCCCAATGGCTAAATTCGGTAAACGGCTGCGCTTATGCGTTATTTTTCCCCGACGGAAAGACAGACATAACGGAGCTGACCACGCAGGAAGGCTCAACGGCGCAAGGGGTAGCTATTCCCATCAGCTTAATATTAGACGCTGTTGAAACGGTAAAAGATGAAACACAAGTACAGCTGAAACGCATCCCCACCGTGCTGGACGCCGGCGCCACCTTTGTGAGCGCTACCTACAACAGCAAGAGCGTAGCGCGGAAAATCAAGGAAACCAAAGACGGTCGGAATATCTATCAGGACACCAATAACTCGACGAATGACTTTGAAGTGCAGGACACGCCGACCATCCGTCGTAACGGCGCCAAAAAACCGTCGTGGAATACATGGAGTAATGGTAATTAAAATTAAATGAAGAACCGTTTACTTGCATCGGCTGTTTGCCTCCTGTCCGCGTCCCTTTACGGGCAGGAGGCGGCGCAACCCGTAACCGGCTACAGCGGCTTGGAGCTGAGCTACGCCCAATCGCTGTGGTTTCATACATCCAACGCAGCCGGCATAGCGCTAACGCCTTTGCGCAGCTACAACATTCTCTCTGCGCAGTACGCAGCCGCTGCGGGTAGCCACAAGCTGCAGCAGGAAGGAGACAAAAGCCGCAGCACGGATTTTAATACCAGCGGTGCGCTGCTGCTGGGAAAATTCTACCTGTGGGGCGATTTCACATTCTCCGATAGCCACGTAACCGGCGCAACCTACAACACCAACCGCTACGAGCCTTCGTCCGACATGCCCTACTACGTGGCCGACCCCAACAAAAGCGACTGGAAAAAACAATGCTACGACATGGCGCTGAAAGCCGCCCTGCCGCTATGGAGCGATCGCCTTGTGGCGGGCGTTGAGGCGCGCTACACCGCCAAAAGAGCGGCAAAGCAGCTAGACCCCCGCGCTACGGTGTACGGATACGGAATTATAGTCAGGCCGTCGGTGGCGGTAAAAATTGCTACCGGCCACCATGCCGGCCTCAGCGCTTGGTACCGCAACACCTTTGACCGGAACACGTTCACCAACAGCCTCTCCTATCACAACGAGCAGGTGTACATCATGAAAGGGCTTGGCAGCTATTCGCCCGGCGTAGTGGGCGGAACAGGTGGAATAGGCGTTTTTTACTACCCGGGCAACCAGTATGGCGGCAGCTTGCAGTACGGCATTGCCCGCAGCAGCAATACCCTGCTGCTGGATATTAGCTGCACAACAGAAAAAATAGAAGCCTTTGAAACCCCTACAAAACCCCAGCGGAGAGGAGCTGCCGACAATACAACCCTAGCCGCCAAGCTGCAGCTGCTCCGGAGCGGCGACTATACGCACAAGCTCACCGCTGACGCCGGGCAGTCGGCCACCAACGGCATCGAATATGTGCAGGAGTACGACAGCCGGTATGACGTAAACCAGTGGGTAACCATAGCGGAGTACGTGAAAAGTACCTACAAGCGGCTGTGGGCGGCGTTGCAGTACGACCTGTTTATTGGCAGCCGCTATGACTACTCGTGGAAAATCGGCATAAAAACCCTGTACAGCAGCCAACAGGACGAATACCTTGCGCCCCGCTCCGTATTCAACGTCCGGAGCAGCTACGCCGAGCTGTCCGGAGCAAAAAACTTTGCGATTGGCGCTTCGTCAAAAATTCTTTTCGGCCTTCAGCTCGGCTACAAACGCAGCATGGGCGGCGAATACGCTTACGGCGGCGCAGCCGCAACCTCTATCCTTGTTACAGACTTTTACCCAAAAGATTTGAGCTACCTTAAAAGCCACTGCGGGAGCGTAGGCGGCAACCTGAGCTGGTCATTTGTCGTGAAATCCAAATCGTCCATCAACCTCAACCTGTCAGGGCAATGGACAAAACCCACGAACAGAGCTTCCGACAGGCGCTTTATTAAGGCCGGAGCAGCATATATTTTTTAGCTGACTTAATCCCCTACGGGAAATAGGGAATGGGATGACGCACGTTTTTCTATTGAAATTACACATAGAAAAAAATTGTTGCTTCGTATCTTTTTCATTACTTTTGTAAATTGTTTGTACCTTTACTATCTCACTTACTATGCCTACAGAAGCACAAGAGGGCATTAAGCAAAAAGCTTACGCCGAGGCCATGCGCTACATGGAAAACGCTAAGGAAACCCTGCGGAAAGCCCGCAAGGAAGACGACAACTATCATGACATTAAGTACGTCCGCACAGCCTGCGGCACCGCCTACAACGGCGTGCTCATTGCTTTGGATGCCTACCTACAGCTCAAAGACGTAGAAATGCCCAAAAAGAAGCGCCGCTCCATTGAGTTCTACACCTCAAACGTAGCGCAGCTCGACAAAAAGCTGCTATCTTACGTAAACAACGCCTACGACATCTTGCACCTATGGGGCTACTACGACGGCATACGCGATGCGGTGGTTGTAAAAAGAGGCTTCGACTATGCTGAACAAATAATAGACAAAATCAAGCCGTTGTCCGACAACTCCCATCTTGAAGCCGCCCCTCCGCACCGTCCGGCGCAGCCAGTATTCTCCGGTGCGCTATTTATTCCATCGCTGATGCTCTGGGTAGCAGGTTTCTTACGTCTTTCCGCCAACGCTTTTGCTGCCGTCAAATCGCAGCAGGCCGGCCTGAGCGCTGCTCGCTGAGGGTAGGGCGGTACAAGCAAGTTTCAGGGGTAAAAACGCCATCGGACGACCTCATATCAGCTGCATTTGGCTATAGCCTCAAAAATTTTACTTATCGCCATGTTTATCTTCATCATTCTCTTAGCGCTCGGCATAGCACGCGGAGCGGACAAGGACGGGCGCAGCGCCAGCGCTGCCTCTGCCCGGGCGGCGCAGCAGCAGCAGCAGCAGCAGCAGCAGGTAGAGCGCGGGAGCAGCGCCGTCAGGGTTAAGCCGAATGAGGCGATACGCATGGAAATGCAGGGGCTGGTCAACGTCAAAGATTATGCCCCCGATATTGCTG
>JAIRMD010000142.1 GCA_031258915.1 Prevotellaceae bacterium | reverse complement strand
TCTGCTATTTTTTTACGCAAAATCGCTTTATTACGTTGTAGGCTTCCCTAACGCCCAGCTCTCCGGATTTGCTGATGTCGAGGCACCCTTTTTCGGTGTCGCGCAGGTATATCTGCACTAACCCTCGGTTGTAGTATGCCTCGCCCATGCCCGGGTGCAGCGCTATGGCGCTGGTGTAGCTGGCGATGGCTTCGGGCATCTGGTTGGAGCTGCACTGCAGGTTGCCCAGGTTGTAGTAGGCGTAAGCAAAGTCGGGCTGCAGCGCAATGGCCTGCCGGAGGTCGCTGATGGCCTCGTCGTAGCTGTACAGCTTGGCTTCGCTGTGGGCTTTGTGCTTCATGCTGGTAGAGTTGTCGCTTTCGAGCGCAATGGTTTGCGCGCTGTTGTCGATGCTCGAGATGAAGTCCACCATTTCGCTCTGGGCTACGCTGCGGTTGAAGTAGTAGAAGGCGCTGTTTTTGTCGATGTTCAGCGACTGCCTGTAGTAGGTTAGCGAGGTGGTGTACTGGTTTTGCTCTTCCAGCAGCGACGCTTTTGCGAAGTATCCAAGGCTGCTGCCGCCTATGCTGTCGATAATCCGGTCTGCTTGCTGCATGAGCAGCCGCTGCTGCCGGCTGTCGCGCGGCGGCTTTCCGTTCACCACGCCGACCTGCAATGCTTGCGCGCGCTGCCTGAACTTCTCAAGCTCGGCGTTGAAGTAGGCGCCGTAGCGGTACCTCCGGTTGTCGTCAACCCCCACAGCGAGGCGGAATAGCGGGAGCAGGGTGATGTCCACGCGGCGGTACTGCAGCTGGTCGCCGGTGAAGTTTTTGTTGCCGAAATCGGCGTCGAACGCCACCAGCTGGTTGAACTTTTGGCTCGTGTCGGCAAAGGCCGCCATGCTGCTGTCTACGGCCAGCTTGCTTTGGTGGTCGGCAATTTTTTTCATGGCGATGTCGTAATCCAGCTTTGCTCCGCGCATATCGCTGCGCATGCGCTTGGCGTACGAGCGGTTGAGGTAGGCGTTGGCAAAGTCGGGGTAGATTTCGATAGCTTTGGTGTAGTCCTCGATGGCCTGCCGCGGCATTTGCTTTTCGAGGTAAACGGCGGCGCGGTTGTAGTATATGAGCACGTTTCCGGGGTTTATGTCGGCGGCCTGCGTGTAGCTTTCGAGGGCGCGGTCGTAGTCGCCTGTTTGCGAAAGCATGAGGGCTCGGTTGTAGAGCGTCAGGGCGTTGTAGGGGTCGAGCTCCAGCACCCTGTCGAAGTCGCGCAGCGCACCGGCTATGTCCTTGCTGTTGTAGAGGGTGATGGCGCGGAAGTAGTAGTTGATGGCCGATGTGGTGTCGAGTCGTATGGCCTCGTTGAAATCTTGCAGCGCCAGGTCGTTTTTGCCTTGCATGACGTACACCCGCCCGCGACGGCTGTAGCCGTTGGCGTCGTGGCGGCTCATGGCGATGGCGTGGTTGTAGTCGTTGAGCGCACCGGCGGTGTCCTTCAGGAACAGCTTGCAGGTGCCGCGGTTTACGTACCCCTCCGATGCCTTTGGCTCGTAGCGCAAAAAGCGGTCAAAATCGCTGATAGCCTTGTCGAACTGCTGGAGGAAGAAGTAGCTCAGCGCGCGGCTGTAGTAGATACCCGGCAGCTCCGGGCGCAGGTTGTTGGCCTCCTCCAGATCCTTGAGCGCCTCGCCGTGGTTGCCCATGTTGTTGTGCGTGATGGCGCGGTAGAAGTAGGCGTAAGTAAACACCGGGTTGAGCCGTATAGCCTTGTTGAAATCGCTGAGCGCCCCGATAAAGTCGTCGAGGTTGTACTTGGCAATGGCGCGGCGAAAGTAAGCGTCGTGCATGCTGGTATCTACCTTTATGAGCACGTTGAAGCTCTCAATGGCCGCCGTGTACTTGTGCTCTATGAGCTCGTGCGTTCCCTTCCTGAAAAAGTACTCCTTGTTGATTTGCGCAAGCGCTTCGCGGCAAAGCAGCAGGGATAAAAGCAGCAGTATGGACGCTATTTTTTTCAACGCTTCAAAGATTTCAGATTTCAGATTCTAAACCCCTACTTACCTATCCACAGGCCACTGCTCGAGATAGTTCACCTTAATTTTTTTAATGTCCTTAATATTTTTGTACCACCCGGTTTCGTTCATTTTTGTCAAAATCACGTAAACTTGCTCCCTTCGCTGCAGCATGTAGGGCGATGGCTTGGCCGGATTGAAGCGGCGCGGGTTGGGCAGCGAAATAGCGATAAGCGTGCTCTCGCTTTTGCTGAGCTTCGCTGCCGGCTTGCGAAAGTAGCGCTGCGCTGCGGCCTCTACGCCGTAGGTATTTTCGCCTGTTTCTATCACGTTCAGGTACACCTCCATGATGCGCGCCTTGCTCCACGCTGCCTCTATCAGCACGGTAAACCCCGCCTCAACCGCCTTGCGCAGCCACGTGCGGTTGGGCGGCAAAAAAACGTTTTTAGCCGTTTGCTGCGAAATGGTGCTTGCACCGTACGTTTTTCGGCTTTGCTCGCTGTTGCGCTTTATGGCCCACATGATGGCATCAACGTCAAACCCCTTATGGTAAAAAAAGTTGTTGTCTTCGGTGGCAATTACGGCGCGCGCTACATCAAGCGAAATGCTGTCAATGGGCACCCACCGCTTTGCCGGCGCCGCCTTGCTTTTTTGCTGGTTAATAACCATAAGCGGCGTGATGCTTACCGGCGTAGTCCGCAGCGCATACACGATGAGCAAAACGGAGGATGCAGCCGTAATCAGCACAGCCAACAAAACTCTGAGTAGCTTATTGATTATCTTGTATATATAGTAAACTATATTGAGCTTATTTGCCACCTTGCACGAATAAATTGCACAAATTTAGACAATAATTACGCGCAAAAGTAGCATACTTTGCTATTTTTGCCTAACTTTGTGGAACAATTTGTTAGGTTATTGGGAAAATTTCATGTTTTTTATCTTTAAAAAAGAGCTGGTTTCGTTTTTTTCGTCGCTCACGGGCTACATTGCCGTAGGCATGTTTTTGCTGCTTTGCAGCTGGTTTTTGTGGCTTTCGCCCAACGAATTTAACGTGCTCACCGCCGGGTACGCCAACATTGACGGGCTGTTCTTCATTGCTCCCTGGGCTTTCCTCTTTTTGGCGCCTGCCATCACCATGCGCAGCTTTGCCGAGGAGCGCAAGACCGGAACTATGGAGATGCTGTTCACGCATCCCCTTACCGATATGCAGCTTATTGCGGGCAAATTTTTGGCCGCCGTTACCGTTGCTGCCATCGCGCTGCTGCCAACGCTGCTGTACTTCTACACCGCGGCCAGCTTGGGCAACCCCGTGGGCAACATCGACAGCGGCGCCACGTGGGGTGCGCTCATCGGGCTGCTGCTGCTTGCGGCGTGCTACGCTGCGGTGGGTATCTTTGCCTCGTCGCTCACCGACAGCCAAATCGTGGCGTTCCTCACGGCAGCCGCTATGTGCTTTTTTCTTTACCTCGGCTTCGACGGCTTAGCCGCCCTGCCCTACGCCAAAAGCATAAACAGCGTGGTGGCCGGGCTGGGCATCAACCAGCACTACCAGTCCATCAGCCGGGGGGTGGTAGATTTGCGCGATATGGCCTACTTTGCAGGCCTCATAGCCGTATTCATCGCCGCCGCACGGCTCACGCTGAGGGCAAGGGTATGGTAGAAGTTAAAGCAGGAGGTTAGTGATGTGGTATTTAGTGGTTTATGAGGTTAGGAGCAGTTGAAATTTGAAATCTGAAATCTGAAATTTTATGGACGTAAGAATAGAACCCTCGTGGAAGGCTGCGCTGCAGGATGAGTTTGGCAAGCCTTACTTTGCAGATGTGGTAGCCTACGTAAAGTCGGAGATTGCGGCGAGGCATACCGTGTATCCTCCCGGAAAGCTAATCTTCAGCGCATTCGACAAAACGCCGCTTGACAAGGTTAAGGTTGTAATACTGGGGCAGGATCCCTACCACGGCTACGGGCAGGCGCACGGGCTGTGCTTTTCGGTGCCGCGCGGCGTGAAGGCTCCCCCCTCGCTCATCAACATTTTTAAGGAGATAGAGGACGACTTAGGCTTCGCGCCGCCCGGCCACGGCTGCCTCGAATCGTGGGCGGAGCAGGGCGTGTTCCTGCTCAACGCCATCCTCACGGTACGCGCCAACACGCCTACGTCGCACAGCGCCATTGGCTGGCAAACGTTCACCGATGCGGTTATCCGCAAAATTTCGGACGAAAAAAGCGGCGTTGTATTTCTGCTGTGGGGAAATTTTGCCCGCGCCAAAA
>JAIRMD010000063.1 GCA_031258915.1 Prevotellaceae bacterium | reverse complement strand
GTGAGTACAAGCCGGAGCAGCGCCAAATACCGCAGAGTATTCTCGGCTCGTGGCTTGTTCCCGAAGTTGGCTTGCAGCTCGACAGCGTTCACCACCTGCACACCGGCGTTGGGCTACAGCGCTACTTTGGCAGCGCCGAAAAAGCGCCGGATCAGGTAGCGTACGTGGCCTACTACCGCTACTGCGCCAAGCCCTTTGAACTGTACGTAGGCTCTTTCCCTGCGCAGCGGCTGCTCGCCGACTACCCCAACGCGCTTTTTTACGACTCCATAGTCAACCTGCGGCTGAACTCCGCCAACATATTCTGGAAAATATTCGGCCAACAGTGGCACGCCGACATTTGGCTGGACTGGTCGGGTCACCAAACGCAGGTGCAGCGCGAAGCGTTTTTGGTGGGTATTGCCGGAAAGTACACGTACAAGAAAGCCTACGCAGCCCTGCAAAGTTACATGCACCACTTTGCCACCGTAGCAGGCGCGACCGACCAGCACATTGTGGACAACGGCATGGCGCGGCTGTGCGTGGGCGTGGGTGCGCCCGCAGGCTTTTTGCTCGATTCGCTCAACGTCAACGCGGGCGTGCTGGGAGCCTACTCGCGCGAGCGCAGCGTTGACCCGCGATACCAATTCTCCGGCGGTTTTTTTTGCGAAGCCGCAGTCGAGAAATTCGGGATCGGCATAAAAAATACGCTGTACATCGGCGAAAACCTTATGCCGCTGTACGGCAAGTATAACGCCGAGCATCTCTACTGGGGCGACCCGTTCTACCAAAATACGCTCTACAACCGTAGCGATTTTTACGTGCAGCTTTTCGATACCGACAGGGTGCAGGCGCGCTTCACGTGGTCGATGCACGCCGCCGCAGGATTCATCTCCCACCAGCAGATGTTTACGCTCAACGTACACCTCAACAGCCGCCAAAAACCCGGCGCAAAGCGACAAACCCGGCAAACGCTGGCGGGAGCGTTGAAAAAGTTGGGAAAAGATTAGCGGGCTGAAAAAGCGCGAATTTTTTTGAGAGGAGATACCGCATGAATACCTTTAGGCAAACCTTTCCCGTTCTTCACCTGCACTGCGCTGCGTGCGCCAAAACGGTGGAAGACGCTATCCGAAGTCTGCCCGGCGTAGAAAGCGTTGCGGTGAACCTCGCTTCGCTGAGCGTTACCATCGGCTACCAGCCCGAAAGAATATCGCCGGCTCAAATCCGCAAAGCCGTGCAGGCAAAAGGCTACGACCTGCTGACGGAGGAAAAAACCGGCGCCGAAGCAACCGAAAAAATCCGCACCGGCGAATACCGCAAGCTCAAAATCCGTACGGCGTGGGCTGCTGCGCTATCGCTACCGGTGGCGGCCTTGAGCATGTTCTTCCCCAGCGCCCCTTTTGCCGATGCGCTGATGTGGGCGCTCGCCACGCCGGTTGTTTGCTGGGTGGGCAGCGTTTTTTTTATCCGCGCAGGGCGGCAGCTGCGGCGCAAAACGGCGAGCATGGACACGCTGGTAGCCCTGAGCGTGGGCGTAGCCTACCTGTTCAGCGCCGGCAACGTCCTCTTCCCCGACTTTTGGCTCGCAAGAGGTATTTTGCCGCACGTTTACTTTGAAACGGCAAGCGTTATCATCACCTTCGTTTTGCTGGGTCGCTGCTTAGAGGAAAGAGCAAGGAGCAACACCTCGTCGTCCCTAAAAAAGCTGACAAGCTTGCAGCCCCAAACGGTTACGCTGGTGCGCCCCGACGGACGGCAGGTGCAGGTAAGCATAGAGCAGGTGGCAACAGGCGACACGGTGCTGGTAAAACCCGGCGAAAGGATAGCGGTGGACGGCATTGTAACGGAGGGCGGCTCGTACGTGGACGAAAGCATGCTTAGCGGAGAGCCTGTCCCCGTGCTGAAACAGGCGCGCGCAAAGGTTTACGCCGGAACGATTAACCAAAAAGGCTGCTTTAGGCTTAGCGCCGAAAAAGTTGGGACGGAAACGCTGCTTGCCCACATCATCCGCATGGTGCAGGCTGCACAGGGCAGCAAAGCGCCGGTACAAAAGCTCGTGGACAAGGTGGCCTCCGTATTTGTGCCGGTTGTTATTGGCGCTGCCTTTACCGCCTTTGCAGCGTGGCTGCTGCTCGCCGGAGCATCCGGCGTTACGCACGGCCTGCTGGCGTTCGTAACCGTGCTGATTATCGCGTGCCCCTGTGCGCTGGGGCTGGCCACCCCTACCGCAATTGTGGTTGCCGTTGGCAAGGCAGCAGAGCAGGGTATTCTGATAAAAGATGCTCAAAGCCTTGAGGCGGCAAGAAAAATCAGCGCCGTTGTGCTCGACAAGACCGGCACCATCACCGAAGGCAAGCCAACAGTAACAACAGCGCTGTGGGCAAATAATGACAGGCGCAGCGCGTTTGCCCTGCGAAGCCTCGAAGCGCAGTCGGAGCACCCGCTGGCAGAAGCCGTTGTCCGATGCCTCGAAAACGAGCCCATACATACGCCAACCTCCTTTGAAAGCCTTACCGGCAAAGGCGTAAAGGGTACAGTAAACGGACAAACCTACTTTGTCGGCAGCGCCCGGCTGCTCGCCGAAAACCACATTGCGACGGATAAGCAGCTTGCTGCCGCCGCAAAAACGTTTGCCGCACAAGCGAAAACAACCATCTGGTTTGCCGACGAAAAAAACGCCCTCGCCTTAGTGGTTGTCGAAGATAAGCTGAAAGAGACCTCGCCCGCCGCCATCCGGCAGCTGCGTAACAGCGGGCTTGCCGTTTACATGCTCACCGGCGATAGCGCCGCCACCGCAAAAGAAGTTGCCACCGCCGCAGGCGTGGACGACTTTTGCGCCGAAGCGCTTCCGCAGCAAAAGGCAGCATTCATCCGGCAGCTGCAGCGCGAGGGAAAAATCGTGGCAATGGTCGGCGACGGAATAAACGACAGCGCCGCCCTTGCGCAAGCCGACGTAAGCATAGCCATGGGAGCAGGAAGCGATATAGCCATAGACGCCGCCAAAATGACCATCGTTTCGTCCGACCTCTCCAAGATTTCGGTAGCCATGCACCTGTCGAGGCAAACGACCGGCGTAATTCGGCAAAACCTGTTTTGGGCCTTTATCTACAACCTTATCGGGATACCGGTTGCCGCCGGAGCGCTTTTCGCTGTCAACGGTTTTTTGCTTAACCCAATGGTCGCCGGTGGCGCTATGGCGTTGAGCAGCATCAGCGTAGTGTGCAACAGCTTGCGGCTGCGGGGAAAGCCGAAAAAAGGTTGAACGTCGAAAAATTCGGCGCAGCGTAACCGGAGGGCTGAAAAAAAATGTTCGCTTCGCGGCGGCTAATCCGCAATCTTCAGCTTTTCCCTATTTGCTGTTCTTATAAATTTCTGCTACATTTGTACTTCACCCTCAAACAGCAAGATTATGTTTACCGCCAGAAAATTACCCATTGGGATACAGGATTTTGAAAAACTCCGCACGGGCAACAACGTATACGTGGACAAAACCGCCTACCTCTACCGGCTTGCGAGCACCGAGTCGCCGTACTTTCTCGGTCGCCCGCGCCGGTTTGGGAAGAGCCTTTTTCTCTCCACGCTCAAGGCGTACTTTCTCGGCAAAAAAGAGCTCTTTGACGGCTTGGCTATTGCCGAGCTGGAGAAAGACTGGGTAGAGTATCCGGTTATCCATTTAGATATAAATAAGGCGGTGTATAAAAACCCGCAATCGTTTGAAAACAGCCTGCATGTTCTGCTAAGCGAGTGCGAGGCTATTTGGGAGATAGAAAACCAGCTGGAGGACGCTTCCCTGCGGTTTGACCGGCTGATAAGCGGCGCGTACAAGAAAACGGGTCGTAAGGTCGTTGTTTTGGTAGACGAGTACGATAAACCGTTAGTCAACACGCTGGACGAACCGGAGCTGAACGAGGCGCTGCGCAAAATATTGAAAAACTTCTACGGCGTGCTAAAGAGCGCCGACGCAAATTTGCGCTTCGTACTGCTCACCGGCGTTACCAAGTTCTCGAAGGTAAGCGTTTTTAGCGACTTAAACCACTTGGTGGATATTAGCATGAACAAGCAGTATGCCGGTGTATGCGGCATTTCGGAGTCGGAGCTGACCGCCTGTTTCCAACCGGAAATTACAGGGCTTGCCGATGATCTCGGGAAATCCTACGAAGCGACGCTCGCCGAGCTAAAGAAGCGCTACGACGGCTACCACTTTTCGCCCAACAGCGAAGGCATGTACAACCCGTTCAGCCTGCTGAATACGTTTGATGCAAGAGTTTTCAAGGACTACTGGTTTGCCACCGGCACGCCGACGTTTCTCGTAAAAATGCTCAAGGCGGCCGATTTTGACATCAGGAGTTTGGAGGGCGACGTAAAAATCTTGGCGCGCTCCATAGACGACTACCGGACAGAGCACGAAAACCCCGTTCCCCTGCTCTACCAAAGCGGGTACCTCACCATAAAAGGCTACGATACGCTGTTTGATGAGTATATTCTGGGATTCCCCAACGGAGAGGTGAAGTACGGGTTTTTCAACGAGCTGCTGCCCGCCTACATACAGGGGAAAAATGTGCAGGGTGAATTTTCTGTGGCAAATTTTATCCGCGATTTACTGGCGGGCAACGTGGACAGCTTCATGATCCGCCTGAAAGCCTTTTTTGCGGGGATACCCTACGAGCTCAACAACAAGGAGGAAAAGCACTACCAAACGATCTTCTTCCTTTTGTTCCGGCTGATGGGGCAGTTCATTGAGACGGAGCAGCGCAGCGCCGTCGGTCGCGCCGACGCGGTGGTGGTTACGAGCGACACGGTGTTCGTCTTCGAGTTTAAGCTCTCCAAAAACGCCACCGCCGAAGCCGCCCTGAAGCAGATAGACAACAAAGGCTACCTCATTCCCTACACTGCCAGTGGCAAAAAAACGGTGAAAGTCGGCGCGGAGTTCAGCGCCAAGGAGCGCGGGCTGAGCCGGTGGGTAAAGGGAAATTGAGCAAGAGTTAATCATTAGCAATTCATTTCACCCTCAAACAGCAAGATTATGTTTACCGCCAGAAAACTACCCATTGGGATACAGGATTTTGAAAAACTCCGCACGGGCAACAACGTATACGTGGACAAAACCGCCTACCTCTATCGGCTTGCGAGCACCGACTCGCCATACTTTCTCGGTCGCCCGCGCCGATTTGGGAAAAGCCTTTTTCTCTCTACGCTCAAGGCGTACTTTCTCGGCAAAAAAGAGCTCTTTGAGGGCTTGGCTATTGCCGAGCTGGAGAAAGACTGGGTAGAGTATCCGGTTATCCATTTAGATATAAATAAGGCGGTGTATAAAAATCCGCAATCGTTTGAAAACAGTCTGCATGTTCTGCTAAGCGAGTGCGAGGCTATTTGGGAGATAGAAAACCAGCTGGAGGACGCTTCCCTGCGTTTTGACCGGCTGATAAGCGGCGCGTACAAGAAAACGAGTCGTAAGGTCGTTGTTTTGGTAGACGAGTACGACAAACCGCTGGTCAACACGCTGGACGAACCGGAGCTGAACGAGGCGCTGCGCAAAATATTGAAAAACTTCTACGGCGTACTAAAGAGCGCCGACGCAAATTTACGCTTCGTACTGCTCACCGGCGTTACCAAGTTCTCGAAGGTAAGCGTTTTTAGCGACTTAAACCACTTGGTGGATATTAGCATGAACAAGCAGTATGCTGGTGTATGCGGCATTTCGGAGTCGGAGCTGACCGCCTGTTTCCAACCGGAAATTACAGGGCTTGCCGATGATCTCGGGAAATCCTACGAAGCGACGCTCGCCGAGCTGAAGAAGCGCTACGACGGCTACCACTTTTCGCCCAACAGCGAAGGCATGTACAACCCGTTCAGCCTGCTGAATACGTTTGATGCAAGAGTTTTCAAGGACTACTGGTTTGCCACCGGCA
>JAIRMD010000057.1 GCA_031258915.1 Prevotellaceae bacterium | reverse complement strand
TTGATGATGATGGCAATGGCCACCGCCGTTTCGGCCGCCGATATGGCGATGCCAAACAGGCTAAAAAACATCCCCTCTAACCGCTCCGGGTACAGGTAGCGGTTGAACACGCTAAAGTTAATTTCAACGG
Source organism: Prevotellaceae bacterium (assembly GCA_031258915.1). Taxonomy (GTDB): domain Bacteria; phylum Bacteroidota; class Bacteroidia; order Bacteroidales; family UBA932; genus JAITMY01. Next base: position 3,709 of record JAIRMD010000057.1, on the reverse strand, counting down.
CGTTTAGCACCAGTTCTATTGATATGAGCACGGCAAGCATATTTTTTCGTGCGATGAACCCGTAGATCCCCACAAAAAACAGGATGGTGCTCAGCGCCAGATAGTGATTCATTGTTATCATATTAATTACGAATTGAATTTTTCAAATTTCCTTTATTTCCACAACTTCTACTTTATCAGCCTTTTGGCTTGCCGCTCGAATACCTCAATTGATTTTACGCTATAGCTCATCCAAACATTCTTCAACGTTACGCGCTTTCTTTTTGCCTGACCGGATTAGCTTCATTTCTTCGACAGCCTCCCTTATCTCTGACATTAGGAGCGCCTTGTTGTCGGTAAGCGATTTTGTCTTCACGTACGAAATATGCTGCAATACCTCCAGCAAGGAGGGCGCTTTTGCATCAGGTATGTCTATCAATACTTTCATGAGAATACAGCTATACTATTAACACATCTTTATATTAATGCGGCAACTCTAACTTTTGGGCAAAAAGGTATGTTTCCCCTCTCAGCTTTTCCTTGCTATCAGTATTCCCCCAATGATGCAGGCGAGCAGGAGCACGCCGAGCGCCTCAAAGGGCAGCAGGTACTGGTACTTTCCTGTGCCCATCAGGGCTGTTCCTATCACCTTCATGCTCACCTCGTGGTCGCCGATGGCGGTGTCGGGGACGGGGTAGAGAAAGAACTGCTTTAGGATGATAAATCCGGCTACAGCGGCGCCGCACAGCGCGGCGGCAATGCCCATGATCACCCGCCGTCGGTCGTGAGGCTCGGCGGCATCGCCCTTGGGGTTGGTGAGGAAGATGGCGAAGAGAAACAGGATCAACACGCCACCGGCGTACACCGAGAGCTGCACCGCCGCCAGAAAGTGGTAGTTGAGCAGCAGGTAAAGCCCTGCCGTGCCAACGAGCACAAAGAGCAGGAAGGTTGCCGCGCGCATTATCCGCTTCGAGGCAACGGCAAGTATGGCCGACGCAACAATGAAGGCGGCGAGCAGGTAAAAAATGACTAAGTTGCTTGACAGTTCCATATCACAATAGTGCTTTGAGTGCTATTCGGTTTTTGTTTTTACTTCTAAAGATGATCCTTCGCGGTTGAGCTGCTTTACCAGCTTGCTGCGGGTGTATACGGTATGCTCAAAAAACGGCGTCCACGCAATGGCGTCCTGCGGGCAGGCGGCGGTGCACAGGTCGCAAAACGTGCAGCTGCCAACGTCGTAGAGGTAGCGGTCGAGCGCCCGCTTCTCCTTGCCGGTGGCCTCGTCCACCACCTTTTTGCTGATTACGCTAATGGTGCCGTTGGGGCAGCTCATTTGGCAGAGGGCGCAGGCGGTGCACTTGTGCTGGTTTTGGGCGTTGTGGGGCATGGTCAGCAGCCCCCGGAAGCGCTCAAAGTGCACCTTCGTTTTCCGATTTTCGGGGTATTTTTCGGTAATCTTCGGGCGCAGCATGTTGAGCATCGAAATGTACATGCCCTGCAGCAGGTGGTATATCCCCAAAATGATTTCTTTGATGTAATGAAGCAGTTTCATTGTTTAATAGTTAACCTCATAAAGTTTTTGTAGCGTTGCAAAAAATAGCTGGAGCGCATTTGTCTCCATTTGTCGTGTTTTACGCTCATTGCGTTTGCGCTTTAATCCATGTCAGCATTTCGTTCAGGGCAACCGGCGAAAAAGTTTGCGCTATTGCGGCGTACTCTGTCGGCAAGCCGGTTTTGCACTCCTGAAACAGGTGATTTAGCCCGGGCAACTCCTTTGCCGTAACCTGCCGGTTGCCGCCTTTGGCCAGCGCCGCCTTGATGGCCTCCAGATTAGCCTTGGCGGGGACTTGCAAATCCTTTTCGCCGTTGAGCGCCAGCACGGGACACCTTACCTTTTCCAGCGCCGGAGCGGGGTCGTACCTGATGAAGTACTGCGTCCACGGGCTTACCATTTGGCTAACGGCGGCGGTGATAAAGTTGTCGTCGTATATTTCCATTATTTCTTTCCATTTTTCGGTATCCGGAATATCTTTTGCGGCGAATAGGCTATCAATGGCTTGCCTCAGGTAATCGGTCAGGGCGGTTTTTAGCTGCTCCGTATCGGTTGATTTCAGCACAATGTTGAATGCGCCCTCGTTAATGCTTCTCGATAGCTTCTGCGCTTCTTTGCCCACGTTGCCCACGCCGGAAGCTTCGGCAATCAGCTCCTGCTGCATCAGCAGGATTTGGTCGCCCCGTAGCCCTGAGCCTGCCAGCAGGACAATAAAGGCAATGTCGCTGCTTCGGGCGGCTACCATCGGGGCAATAACTCCCCCTTCGCTGTGGCCTATCAAGCCGATTTTTGCGCGGTTAACCTCCTTGCGGGTTTGCAGGTATTTCACGCCGGCCTCCGCGTCCTTTGAAAAATCGTAGGTGGTAGCCATAGCAAAGCTACCGGTGGAGGCGGCTGTGCCGCGGTCGTCGAAGCGCAGCACGGCAATGCCGTTTCGGGTCAGGTAGTCGGCAATAACGAGGAAGGGCTTGTGCTCCATGAGCTCCTCATCGCGATTCTGCGCACCGCTTCCGCTTATCAGAACAACGGCGGGAAAAACGCCCTCTCGCTGCGGCAGCGTCAGCGTGCCGGCCAGCGTAACGCTGTCTTCCCTGTTCTCAAAGGTAACTTCCTCCTCGTAGTAGGGGTAAGGCTTCACCGGCTCCTGAGGTCGCTCCGCTTTCTCCTTTTCAACGGCTTGGCGCGAAAGCTTCAGCGGGAAAGCCTGCCCCATTTGCTTGAATGTTCCGGTGATGCTTCCGTCATCGCCTAAAGTTCCTTCGTAGTCAGCTACCAAGGCGGCAAGCGAAAGCTTCAAAACGGAATTTTCGTAGCTCACGGAGGTTACGGGAATATCCTTTGCCCCCTGATCCGGGCTATCCATCGTGGCGACATACCCCAACTCGCTTTTTTGGATGTGGAACACCAGCTGCAGCTGCGTGCTCTGCACTTTTAGAGTGCCGCTCCAATACCCGGTAATGTCCTGCCCCCAGCCATTCAGGGACGCAAGGCAAACAAGCAGCAGGAATGTTAATCGTTTCATAATAGTAGTTTTGAGAGTTTAATAAAAGACAAATAGAAATACATTTTGATGCTCTTCATGATACTCTTCAAATTCATTTTTTGCATTAATCTGCGCAGCTTCCGTAAAGTGCATCAGCACGGCGCGGCTCCATCCGTTGTCAATAGTCTTCTGCACGTAAAACATGGCCTCTTTGATGGACTTGCATTTGCTGAAAATTTCCACCTGATGCCGCCATGGTATTTGGAAGATGGGATGGCTTGCCAATTCGCTACCAACTTGGTAGCGAATTGTACTTTGTTGATTACTCGCTTGCTGCAATTACCCCAAGCCGACTCAAGCTGCCGGACAACAATATCCTGCCCCAGCTCCCAGTAAAGCCGCAGCAATTCGACGTTTACTTTCACAGCGGCCTTGATTTGCGATTGACGGATTTTCAGCTTCAAATCGGTCAACCATTGCCTGTAATCCGTATTTTGTTTCTCTGCCATATCCAGCTATTTTGTTTTTTAGCGTTACCATAGCGCCACGCACGCCGCCATCAGCAGAATGTTGAGGAGGCATATCGGCATCAAAATTTTCCACTCAAACTTGAGCAGCTGGTCGATGCGCAGGCGGGGGAACGACCACCTCACCCACAGCGCAAAGAACACGCACGCGAACGTCTTCCCCAAAAA
>JAIRMD010000214.1 GCA_031258915.1 Prevotellaceae bacterium | reverse complement strand
AGGCTTAGCCCTGCGCGGATGCTAATTTTTTGCGCGGTGTGGTAGCTTGCCGCAAGTATATTGTCGCAAATGAAGTGCAGCTGCATATCGCGCCGCCCTAAGACTACTCCCATCCCGAGGTTGTGGCTGTGGGCGTAGCTGTACGAGATGCTGCCGTTGATGGGGTATCGTCTGGTATTCAGCGAAAGCGCAAGCAGAGGGTAGCTGTTGTAGCGGCTGGTGGTAATGCCGGCCAGCGCGCCAATATCGAAGTGCCCGTTCAGGTGGTACGCAACGCCGATGGTCAGGGTAGGCGACATCCACTGCAGCGTCTTTTTGCTGCGGCCCCAAAACGTCTCCCTCTTCAGCGAATCGATGATGTCGGTTATGTTGTTGGTTTCACCGTTGTTTTGCACGCCGTAAAAGGAGCGTATAAGGCTGCCTTTTTGCAGCGCTACCTGCTTGGCGCTCCAGCGGATACCGCCCAAGTTGACAATGCTTCCCGACACAGAAAACCGCTCGCTTTTGATTTCAAACCCGGCATCAATCCCCCATCCTCCACCGGAAAAGCCCTTAAACTCGAAAGAGTTGTTGATGGTGTCGTAGTCAAACGCTCCGCCGGAGGGGATGTTCGACGAGATTCCTGCAATGCTGGCTTCGGGGGCTATCCCCACGGTGGTGCTCCACGTTTCGGCATCGGTGGAGATGAACGCACCCCTTCCCATGTTGAGGTCGGCAAACCCCACTCCCATCAGCCGCTTTACCTTTCCGCCAACGACAATCCTGTTGCGCACTACCTCTTTGGTAGCGCCAAGCGCAACCTCTGCGTACGAGCTCAGGTAGGCTCCCAAGCCGTCAATGGACATGATTTGCCCCACGTACGGGGCGTTTCCATGCCACGCCAGCTTAACGAGGTCGCTGGGAAACGCTGCTTCAAATCGCGTTTTTTCGGTAACGTCAAGCGTGAAGTACATGCCGTGCACAAACGCCCCAACGTTGAGCAGGTTAACGTCAACGTTGGCGTACCCGCTTTCCCGAAAGGATGGGTTTGCCGCCGCCGAGCTTACTTGTGGCCTGTTGCTCAAAATGTTGCCGATATTCATGCCCTTGAGCGTTATGCCGGCATCGACGTATGTGGAGGATATTAGAGGAAAACCGACGTAAATACTTCCAGCTTCGGGGTGAAAGGCGGGGTTGAGTGAATTTACTGCGGGCAAATCGCGCATGAAGTACATCGTAGCGTTGTGCTGTGCCTGTGCGCGGCTGTAAGGCAGCAGCGCGGCTGCGAGCGATAGCGCTGCGAGCGGAGCGCACATCGTCCTTGGGCAAATTTCAACGCTCCAAAACACCTTCGCCAGCCCATATATAATCCTCAACAGATATTTTCGCTTAATATAGCGCATTAATATAGCACTTATCTTCAATTTTTTACCAGCTCTCGCTCAGTTTACAAGGTCGCTCGTGGCCATTTTCAGCGTTAGCCCTATGGATGCTCTTATCTTCATGTCGTGCAAATTTTTCACATGATCGAGCGTCAGCCCCAGCGAATCGGACATAACCTCGATGACCAGCTTGCCTATTGACGGGATAATCCTTTGCACGTCTTTTGGTTCATACTCGTGAACGATGCGTATCCAGTTTCCGGTTTCGTCGGGGAATGGCATTACAGCGCCGCTTTGGTCGTTGTTGCGCAGCAAGCTGTCCAGCACCTCTCCGCTGGCGCTGTACATGTTCAGCAGAATTTTTGCAGCTACCGGAAGCCGGCTGTGGATGGACGTTAGCGCTTTTGCCCATCGTATTTGGTTTACCCTCTCGGTGGATACTATTTGATCCATGTCTTCTATAAGCAACTGCTCGGTGAAGGTAATGCGATACTTCTCGAATATGTTGACAGCACGTAGCTCGAGCTGTTCGTCCTGCTCTCCTGCCTCGCTCATGATTTCGTAGGCAAAGCGGTTAATGGCGAAAAATTGGCGGCGCTCCTGAAAGTTGGTTATGAGCGTTTGCAGCAGGTCATCCGCCGGAACGGGGTTTCTATCCATTCTAAAGTTGTCCATGTCGTAGCGTACCTGCGGCGAAAGGTCATTTTTCGCCGAGCTGTTTATCGAGTCTAACGATGCAATGGCTCTTTTCAGCGACGATTTTTTCAGGCCTGCCGGCAGCTCTTTAAAGAAGCTAATGGTAGTGCTGCCTACTGCCAGATGTTGAGAAATATCTAACTCAAACAAGGCCAGCGACACCGCTACCTCCGGCTCCCAGCTCTTTTCGTCGTTGTTGGAGCAGGCGGCAAGCGTACAGCACAGCAAGGCTGCGCAAATATTTAGCCTCGTAAAACGCATAATCGTTGCAAAGGTAGCTATTTATTTTTTTCTTCCGCTTTAGCGCTTTTGGCTTTTGGGGATGCCGCGGCTTCCTCCTCGGCTTCCTCGCGCATTGCTCTTTCCAGCAGCGCTTCGCGGCTTGTTTTTTTTTGCACGGCGGACGACTTTGCGCTTTTAGGCTGCTTTTTTCCCGACTTTACGGCAGCCCTGTCTTCATCAACCTCTTCCGCCATTGCCCGCCTAAGCAGCTCCTCTTTGCTCAGGGCTTGCTTTGCAGGCTTCCTTGCGCTGCCGGTGGCAGCGCTTTTTCCCCGCGTTGCGGTGTCAGCCTGCGCAGGCGCTTGCGCCTGCCTATAGCGCGGGCTTGCTGCGGAGTCGCGGGTAGCGGTGGGCGCACCCTGCTGATCCTCTACTGGCTGCCAGCGCAGCGCGGCTGCGGTGTCCGCAAGCTCGGCATCCGCGTCCGGCGCAAGGGCATCGCCCCCGATAAGCGGCCTGCGCTTTGACCTGTCGCTGCCGAACAAAAAGTTTACCCCCATGCGAAAGTTAACGTTTTGCGCAGTCTTGTAGCTGGCAGCCAAGAGGTTATCGGCAATGAGGTGCCACTGCACCAGCTTGCGGCCAAGCAGCAGCCCTACGCCCACGTTGCTGCTGCGGTTGAAGTAGCTGTAGGATACGCTGGCGTTGACCATAAAGCCCTGCGTGTTGGCCGACAACGCCACCAGCGGCATGTTCTCGCGCTGCGAAAACCGGTAGCCCACCAGCGCGCCCACGTTGAGGTGCTTCAGCACCTCGTAGCTAACGCCCGCGTACACGGTGGGCGAAAGCCACGTGCACTCGCTGCCGGTGGCTGCCGTTACGGACGTTTTTTGCTTCACGGAGTCTATCAGGCTCGATGCAAAATCGCTGCCGTCGCCGCTCATGGAAAACCCGTCGAACGAAATAGTGCTGC
>JAIRMD010000090.1 GCA_031258915.1 Prevotellaceae bacterium | reverse complement strand
CCCCAGCAGGCTCTACATCGACTACGTGAACGAAACCATCAGGAGCTCGGCCGACTCCACCGGCAACATTCCGGTCAACGTGGAGTACCGCATTCAGAGGAAGAAGAAGTGACGGGGCGTTAGCGTCAACGTCCTCCGCTGAACAGGTGAATACTTCCCTTTAGCGTTTGCTTGATTTTTTTCCGCTGCTTGCTGTATCCCTGCGCCTTGATGACGTAAAAGTAAACGCCGTCGGGGGCTGCGCTGTTGGTACCGCGCAGCTTGCCGTCCCACGCAAAGAGCGCGTCGCGGCTGTAAAAAACCAGCTGGCCGTAGCGGTTGAAAATGCTGATTTCTATTGATGCGAGCGAGCGCACATTAGCTTCGGGGTCTTTGAGCTGGTACACGTCGTTTTTGCCGTCGCTGTTGGGCGTGAACAGGGGAGGTATCGCCTCGGGTTTAATGAGGTACTCCTCCACCTCCAGCGTTATGGTATCGCTGTCGGTGCAGCCATGCCGGTTGACCACCCGCAGCGCCATGGAGTACCTGCCCGGCTTGTACGGCTCTGGCGGATAGACCGCTTCGGCAGAATCGGTGGTAGAAGCTTGCAGCAGCGGCGGCGGCATAGCGGAGGTATCCTCCTGCTCGTACAGGTTGGCAAAAAATGTCCACGTGAACGCCGGGTCTTTGGCGTTTATGGAGGTGTTGGCCAGGTATACGCTGGCAGGCGACTGCTCCGGCTCCTCCATGTTTGTCTTTTCCTCCCAGCTCACCACGCCGTTTTTGTCCGGCTTTTCCACGTACAGCTTCACCTGCGCGCAGGTCGATATTGCTTCAATAGCATCGGTTTCGGATGTATCCTTAGCGCCAAAGTAGTTTTCGACGGCTATCTTATACTTAGCGTCGTAAAATGGGGTTGGAATGTAGGGGTTGTAGGAGCGCTTCCACTCGCCTCCGTCGTCAACATCGGCGCCTTTGTGGATGTCGTCGGGGGTAGTTGTCCACTCCACGCTTTTGATGTAGCAGTCCTGGCAGTCGGGGTAGTCGCGCTTCTCCTTGCGCGGTGTTCGCCACAGGTCGAGGTAGGTGTACGAGTAGTAGCCCTCGTTGATGCCGGGCGGATAGAATTGGGCTTGCAGGTTGAGCAGGTTGCAGTCCTGCGACACTTTCGCGATGCTATCTACGCGAAAGGTATCAACAAAAACCCATGCGCAGAAGGTATCGGCGGCAACCGCCAGCGTATCCTTTGCTATGAGAGCGTTAGCCTCCTCGTACAGCGTTGGCAGCGTGTCGGTAACGACGCGGTAGCAGCCAAAGCCCACGCTGTCGGGCAGCGCGGAGGCAGCTTCGCGCCTTTCGGCTTTTACCGTATCTACCCAAATAGTTTGGAACGTTAGCGAGGCCGTATCCAGCTTTTGCCACGTAAAGCGCACCGGCCTTCCCTGCGGCTGCGCTGCCGTGAGCTTGCCGTAGCGGTTGAAAAAAACAAAAATCTTGTCCTGCGTTTTGCTGAGCGGCTTGTAAAGGGTATCGGTTGAAGCCCGATACTTGGTGGAGTCGCTGTAGCCGGGCTGCACGGCCTGTAGCTGCGCAAAAGCCCCCGCCGGGAATAGCAGCAAGAGCAACAGTGGCAAAGATTTTTTTTTCACGGATTGTACTATGGTAATAATGTGTATAATAAAGTCGTACCTTCTAACAGCGCTGCATGGCATTAGCATTTTTGCCTCAATCTTTTCTGCAAACTTATGAAAAATAACCGTCGCGCACGGCAAAGGCGGCATCATAAAGCGTTAATTTTTCTACCTTTGTATTTTTATGAAAAAGCAGAAAATAGTCAACGACCCCGTTCACGGGTTCATCAGCATCCGCAGCCCGCTGGCGTACGAGGTTATAGAGCACCCGTACTTTCAGCGGCTGCGTAGCGTGAAGCAGCTTGGGCTTACGCATTTGGTGTATCCGGGTGCCTGCCACACGCGCTTTCAGCACGCGCTGGGCGCCATGCACCTCATGGGGCAGGCGGTGGAGGCGCTGCGCTACAAGGGGCACGACGTTAGCCGCGACGAGGCCGACGCTGCCGAGTGCGCCATGCTGCTGCACGACATTGGGCATGGGCCGTTTAGCCACGCGCTGGAGTTCAGCATTGTGGGCAAGGTGGCGCACGAGGACGTGTCGGCGGCCATGATGCGCGAGCTCAACCGCGAAATGGGCGGAAAGCTCGACCTCACGCTGGCTATTTTTGGCAACTGCTACCCGAAAAACTTTCTGCACCAGCTGGTGTCGAGCCAGCTCGACGTGGACAGGCTCGACTACCTGTGCCGCGACAGCTACTTCTCTGGCGTGGTAGAAGGCGCCGTCGGCATAGCGCGAATCATCAAAATGCTGGAGGTGGTGGACGACGAGCTGGTGGTAGAGGCAAAGGGGATACACTCCGTCGAAAAATTCCTGATTGCACGCCACCTCATGTACTGGCAGGTGTACCTGCACAAAGCGGTGATAGCCGCCGAGCAGCTGCTGGTAAACATTTTTGCCCGCGCCAAGGCGCTGGTGCAGCGCGGAGCGCCGCTAACAGCCGACGAGCCGCTGCTGTTTTTCCTCAAGCAAGACTTCGATGCGGCCGGCATGGACAACAGCCTGGCGCTACGCTACTTTGTCCGGCTCACCGACAGCGACGTGGACTGCGCCGTAAAGTCGTGGTGCGCCAGCCCCGACAGGGCGCTGAGCCTGCTCTGCCAAATGCTCACCGCGCGCAAGCTGCCCAAAGTCGAAATAAGGAGCAAAAAATTTGCGCGTAAGCGCATTGACGAGCTGCGGCAAAAAGCGGCGCTGCTGCTGGGGTTGAGCGCCGGCGAGGCGGCGCACTTTGCGCAGGCAAGCGTGCTCATCAACCGTGCGTACAGCCCCACCGGCGACCCCATAAAGCTTTTGCAGAGCAACGGCGAGCTGCGCGACATTTACGAAGATTCGGATATGCTCAGCGCTGCTGCGTTCCGGCGCGAAACAACAAAGCATTTCCTGTGCTACCCGAAGGAGGTGGAAAGAATTTATTGAATTTTGAAGGTAGAACATTAACAACTGAACAGCAGCCATGTTACCCATTAGAAAAATGCCCATAGGCATACAGGATTTTGAGGATCTGCGCGTGAACGGATACGTTTACGTGGACAAGACGGCCTACCTCTACCGCATGGTAACTATGGGGAAGCCGTACTTTTTGAGCCGCCCGCGCCGCTTCGGGAAGAGCCTTTTCCTCTCGACGCTCAAGGCGTACTTTCTGGGCAAAAAGGAGCTCTTTGAGGGGCTGGCTATTGCCGAGCTGGAAAAGGAGTGGACGGAGTACCCGGTGTTCTACGTTGACTTAAACGAGGAAGGCTTCACTGACATCCATTCGCTTCACGCTGCGCTGAATACGAACCTAAAAAGGTTAGAGGATACGTGGGGTAAGGATGAAAGAGATGCGACTCCGGCCTCGCGCCTCTCGGGGCTTATTCGCCGCGCCTGCGAGAAATCAGGCCGCAAGGTCGTAGTTTTAGTAGACGAGTACGACAAGCCGCTGGTGAGCACCTTAGACAAAGCGGACGTTAACAGCGCCATGCGCGATGCGCTGAAAGGCTTCTACGGCGTGCTCAAAAGCGCCGATGCCTACCTGCGCTTCGTAATGCTCACCGGCGTTACCAAGTTCTCGAAGGTGAGCGTGTTTAGCGACCTCAACCAGCTGATGGACATTAGCATGGATAAGCAGTATAACGGCATCTGCGGCATTTCGGAGTCGGAGCTAATAGCCGAATTTCAGCCGGAAATTGCGGCTTTGGCCGATGAAACCGGCAAAAGCTACGGCGACGTGCTTGCCGAGCTGAAAAAGCGCTACGACGGGTACCACTTTTGCGAAAATACCGAAGGCATGTACAACCCGTTCAGCCTCCTGAATACTTTTAGCAAGCGAAAGTTTAAAAATTACTGGTTTGAGACGGGTACGCCCACCTTTCTGGCCGAAATGCTTAAAAACGTGAACTTTGGCATTGATAACTTGGAGAACGACGTGAAGATTTCGATGCAAAACATCTTTGACTACCGCGTTGGCACCGACAACCCCCTCCCCCTGCTCTACCAAAGCGGGTACCTGACGGTCAAAGGCTACGACGCGCAGCTCGACGAGTACGTGCTGGGCTTCCCCAACGGCGAGGTGAAGTACGGATTCTACAACGAGCTGCTGCCGGTGTACATGCCCGGGAAGGACGTTTTCAGCGAATTCTACGCGGCAAAGTTTGTCAAAGACCTGCTGGACGGCGACGTGGACGGCTTCATGAATCGCCTGTGCGCCTTCTTTGCCGACATCCCCTACGACCTGAACAACAAGGAGGAGAAGCACTACCAAACGGTGTTCTTCATATTCTTCCGGCTGATGGGTCAGTTCGTCAAGGTGGAGCCTCACAGCTCCACCGGTCGCGCCGACGCGGTGGTGGTTACGCCCGACGCGGTGTACGCCTTTGAGTTCAAGCTCTCGGAGAGGGCATCGGCGCGGGCGGCGCTGAGGCAGATAGACAAGAAAGGCTACCTGAAGCCCTACGCCGCCAGCGGCAAAAAGCTGGTGAAGGTGGG
>JAIRMD010000049.1 GCA_031258915.1 Prevotellaceae bacterium | reverse complement strand
CCTGCCTTCCCAAAAAAAGCATGCACGAGTAGCGTAAAATTGGAAAATTTTGCTACGTGGTGAGCGTAACTCGCTGATCTGTTCTCTCTCTCTCTCTCTCTCTCTCTCTCTCTCTCTCTACGTGTTCGTACACGCACGCAGCATCTCTATCACCCGTACTTCCTGTAGCTATAATACCCGAAAAGCTCGAGCTAAAACCCCTCGAAAATGTGCGCAACAAAACAGCCATAAAGCATTACTATTTTGGTGAGAATATTATATTCGTTTTTAAAATGATGCTGAAATAGCAATAAAAATTAATGCGGGACAAAGTAATGATAAAATTAGGCGATTGCCAAATATTTCGGCGCTGTGTTTTCAACAACTTATCAACGGGGTGGTAGGAACGCCGTTTTGCGCCTGTAAAGCACAGGCAAAAATGAAGCTAATACCCCGTATAGGCTTGCGGCGTAAGCTTCCTGAGCTCATCCTTTACCTCGCTGCCGATGCTTAGCGAATCGATGAACAGCCTAATGTCGCTTTGCGTAACGGTTTCGTTGGTGCGGGTAAGCGCCTTGAGCGCCTCGTATGGCTTGGGGTACCCTTCGCGGCGCAGGATGGTTTGAATCCCCTCTGCCACCACCGCCCAGCTGCTTTCCAGCGCTGCCTGAATTTTTTTGTCGTTTACTATCAGCTTGTTCAGCCCCTTCACAATGGAAGAGTAGGCTACGGCGATGTGCCCTAGGGGTACGCCAACGTTGCGCAGCACGGTGCTATCGGTCAGGTCGCGCTGCAGGCGCGAAATGGGCAGCTTTGCCGACAGATGCTCCAGCAGCGCGTTGGCAAGCCCAAGGTTGCCCTCGGCGTTCTCAAAGTCGATGGGATTTACCTTGTGCGGCATGGCCGACGAGCCGATTTCTCCCTCCTTTATTTTTTGCTTGAAGTAGCCCATCGAAATGTACGTCCAAACATCGCGGCAAAGATCTATCAGTATGTTGTTCAGCCGCTTTATAGCGTCAAAGGTGGCGGCAAGGTTGTCGTAGTGCTCAATTTGCGTGGTGGTTTTCGAGCGGCTTAGCCCCAGGGTGTTGTTCACAAACGAGTTGGCAAAGTCCACCCAGCACACCTGCGGGTAGGCAGCCTTGTGGGCGTTGAAGTTGCCCGTAGCGCCGCCAAACTTGGCCGAGAATGGCACCAGGCGCAGCAGCGCAAGCTGCTTTTCGAGCCGCTCTACGAACACGTAGAGCTCCTTGCCCAAGCGCGTTGGCGATGCCGGCTGCCCGTGCGTGTGCGCCAGCATGGGGATGGCAGCCCACTCCTGTGCCAGCTCGCTCAGCTTGAGGTGCACCTGCTCGAGCTGCGGGGTGAATACCTTGCCCAGCGCCTCCTTGAGGCTTAGCGGCGTAGCGGTGTTGTTGATATCCTGCGAGGTTAGCCCAAAGTGGACGAACTCCCGGTAGGCCGCCAGCCCAAGGATATCGAATTTTTCCTTCAAAAAATACTCCACCGCCTTCACATCGTGGTTAGTAACGCTCTCCGTGTCCTTCACCTTTTGCGCGTCGCTTTCGCTAAAGCGTTGGTAAATGGCGCGCAGCTGCGCGTAGACGCTTTTGTCTACCGATGAAAGCTGCGGCAGCGGAACTTCGCACAGGGCAATAAAGTACTCCACTTCTACCAGCACCCGGTAGCGAATGAGCGCAAACTCCGAGACGTACATCATCAGCTCCTGCGCCTGCTTGTGGTAGCGCCCGTCTATAGGCGAGATGGCGGTTAAGGTTGATAGCTTCATCGTTATGCTACTTTTGGTCAACTCTACTTTTTTATCAGGTGGCAACACCTCAGGCTGCAAAGATAATCTTTGGGCAGCTTGATGCGGCTGCGCTTACAAATGTCTATTGCTTGCTCCACTACGCTGCTGCTTAGCGGATAAGACGCTTTTGCTCCATTTCCTTTAGCAAGCGCACTGCCCCATCGTCTAATACGTCAATAATCATTTCCATTGCTATTGCTATTAAAATTTTTGGTAAAGGTACAAAATCTTTCTGCGCCGCCAAACCTATTTTTTCGCGTAAGCCAACGCGCCAAAGAGCGCTTTTCTTCTCCGAAAAGATTTACGAAATTTAAATAGAAAATATAACCGGATTGCTTGCGCATATTTGGCCGAAAACCGCTACCTTTGCGCAGCCATTACTAATTTAGTAATTCAAAGCAGAAAGGAAGCAAAATTCATAATCCCTGATTCACACCACGCATGAGTAAGCTAAAGAAGGAAGCCGCGCTGAGCTACCACGCCGAGGGCCGTCCCGGAAAAATTGAGGTTGTCCCCACCAAGCCCTACAGCACGCAGGTTGACCTGTCGCTGGCGTACTCGCCCGGCGTAGCCGAGCCATGCCTCGCCATTGCCGACAACGTCGCCGACGCCTACAAGTATACGGTGAAGGGAAACCTCGTTGCCGTCATCTCCAACGGCACTGCGGTGCTCGGCCTGGGCGACATCGGCGCCATCGCCGGAAAGCCAGTGATGGAGGGCAAGGGGCTGCTCTTCAAAATCTTTGCCGACGTGGACGTTTTCGACATAGAGGTAGACACAAAGGATACGGAAAAGTTCATCGAGACCGTAAAGCTCATTTCGCCCACTTTTGGCGGTATCAACCTGGAGGATATCAAAGCGCCGGAGTGCTTCGAAATAGAGGAGCGCCTCAAAAATGAGCTCGACATCCCCGTCATGCACGACGACCAGCACGGCACGGCTATCATATCGAGCGCTGCGCTGCTGAACGCGGTGGAGATTGCCGGCAAAAAGTTGAGCGAAGTACGCATCGTGGTGAACGGCGCGGGAGCTTCGGCCATAGCCTGCTCCAAGCTCTACATTTCGCTCGGCGTGAAGCGCGCCAATCTGGTGATGCTCGACAGCAAGGGCGTGCTCACCACCCGCCGCACCGACCTCAACGCGATGAAAAAGGAGTTTGCCACCGCCCGCAGCATTAGCACACTCGAGGAGGCAATAAAAGATGCCGACATGTTTTTGGGCTTATCCAAGGGCAACATTTTGAGCAGGGAGATGATTCGCTCAATGGCGCAAAACCCCATCGTCTTTGCGCTGGCCAACCCTACCCCCGAAATTTCGTACGAGGAGGCAACCGCCTCGCGCCCCGACCTCATCTTTGCCACCGGACGCTCCGACTACCCCAACCAGGTAAACAACGTGCTGGGGTTTCCGTTCATTTTTCGCGGTGCGCTTGACGTATACGCCAAGTCCATCAACGAGGAGATGAAGATTGCCGCCGTGAAGTCGCTGGCGGCGCTCGCCAGAGAGCCTGTCCCCGACAGCGTAAGCTCTGCCTACGGCAACGCCCGCCTGACGTTTGGGCGCGACTACCTCATCCCCAAGCCGATGGATCCGCGCCTGATTTCGCGCGTATCCGTAGCCGTAGCCCAAGCCGCCATTGAGTCGGGCGTGGCGCGCCGCCGGATTGACGACTGGGATGCCTACTCGTTCGAGCTGCAGCGCCGCATGGGGCACAGCAGCGACTTCATGAACAACATGACCATAAAGGCCAAGGAAAATCCCCGCCGCATCGTCTTCCCCAACGGCGAGAGCATCAAGGTGCTGCAGGCCGCGCAAGCTATGCTCACCGACAAGCTGGCGCAGCCGGTGCTGCTCGGCAGCAAAGAAAAGATTGCCCAGCTGTGCGCCGCCAACAACCTCGACCTCACCGGCGCAGAGGTAATCCGCTTTTACGGCGACGAGGAAAAAGATCGCCGCGAGCGCTACGCGCAGCTGCTTTTTGAAAAGCGCCAGCGCAAGGGAATGCCCTACCAGTACGCCGTCAAAAAAATGGAGAACAACGACATGTTTGGGCTGATGATGGTAGAATCTGGCGCTGCCCACGCCATGCTCACCGCCTTCTCCAGCGACTACGGCAAAAAGTTCAGGACGGTGCGGCAGGTCATCAGCGCCTACGAGGACGACAACCACGTGGCGGGCATGTTCATCGTAATGACCAAGCGAGGCCCGCTCTTTCTTGCCGACTGCGCCATAAAGTCGCCCGACGCAACGGCGCTCGTAAAAACAACGGAGCTGCTGCACAAAGCTGTCAAAAAATTCGGCATAGAGCCGCGCATCGCCATGCTTTCGTACTCCAGCTTTGGCGTGGTGCAGGAGGGCAGCGCCAAGCGCGTGAGCCGCGCCGTAGAAATGCTGCACAACAAGTACCCCGACATGCTGGTGGACGGCGAAATACAGGCCAGCTACGCCTTCAACGGGAAGCTGCGCATGGAAAAATTCCCCTTCAACAAGCTGCGCGATGCGGAGGTCAACAGCTTCGTGTTCCCATGCCTGAGCTCGGGCAACATCGTCCCGCTTTTTGTGAAGGAGCTCAGCGGGTACGAGCTGATAGGCCCCTTCATTCTGGGGCTGGAAAAGCCCGTGCACATCCTGCCCGACGAGTGCTCCGTGCGGGACATCATCAACATGGTCGCCATTACCTCTGTAGAGCTGTGAAGATGCTAAAGCTGTTTTTTTTACTATGCTGCGCGCGGGCAGCACAATTTTGCAAACTGTAGTAAGCGCCCGTGCGCTTGCACGCTGTGGAATTTTTCGTAAATTTGCCCGCGATTTCCGGCAGAGAAGTATAGTATGCAGAGAAGTATAGTATTTACTGAAATACAAAAAAGGCCAAACCGGTATGGCTGTGGTACCACCAGGAATCGAACCGGGGACGCAAGGATTTTCAGTCCTTTGCTCTACCAACTGAGCTATGGTACCATGGAAAAAAGGTGAGCAAAGGTAGCTATTTTTTTACTCCACGCAAAGGGGCGGACAACTTAAATACAGACATGCAACGTTAATGTATGCTTACGCCATGCTGCATGGCCCATAAAACGCCCGATCTTTGAGGCTTGATTCTTTTTTTTGTGAACACCGAATTTTTTATTGCCCAACGGCTCACTTTCAGCAAACAGGAGGAGCAACGGATGCTCCGCCCCATCGTTCGCATATCGGTGGTGAGCGTAGCGTTGAGCCTTGCCGTCATGATTATTGCGGTAGCGGTGCTCACCGGATTTAAGGAGCAGATTACGCAAAAGGTAACCGGATTTTTGGCGCACGTGCAAATCGTAAGCTACGAGAGCAACACCTCCTACGAAACCGCGCCGGTGAGCAGGCAGCAGAGTTTTTTGCCGCAGGTACAGCAGCTGAAAGGGGTAGCGCACATCCAAGCTTTTGCGCTCAAGCCCGGCATCATTACCACAGGTAGTAACATGCAGGGCGTTGTGCTGAAAGGTGTTGATCAAGATTTCGACTGGACATTTTTCAGCGAAAACATGGTAAGCGGCGGTGCCTTTACCGTTACCGACAGCGCTACCACCAACAAGGTTGCCATCTCGCAAGCGCTGGCAAGGCTGCTGAAGCTGAAGCAGGGCGAGAGCTTCGATATGCTCTTTGTGCAAGACCCGCCGCGCGTGCGCCGCTTTTCCATTGCCGCCGTTTACGATACCAAGTTTGGCGAGTTCGATAAGCTATACGTGCTGTGCGACATTAAGCATGTGCAGCGCCTCAACGGATGGCGCTCCGGGCAAATCACGGGTTTTGAAGTTTACGTGAGCAGCTTCGATAAGCTCGACGAAACTTACCTGCAAGTAGAGGATATTGCCGGCTACAAGCTGCTCCCCGACGGCACGCGCCTGTTCGTTGAAAGCGTCAAGCAGCGCTACGCGCAAATATTCGACTGGCTTGCGCTGCAAGACCTCAACGCATGGATTATTTTGGCGCTCATGCTGGCGGTGGCCGGGTTCAACATGATATCCACCCTGCTCATCACGCTGCTTGAGCAGTCGCGCATGATTGGGCTGCTCAAGTCGCTGGGTATGCAGAACGTGAGCCTGCAAAAAATATTCATCTACCAGTCGGGGTTTATCGCCGGCAAGGGGCTGCTGTGGGGAAACGTGATAGGCGTTGGCCTGTGCCTGCTGCAGCAGCGCTTTGGCGTTGTGTCGCTCAACCCCGAGACCTACTATCTCTCGCAGGTTCCGGTGGGGTTGCAGCTGTGGCATGTGCTTGCGCTCAACGCTGGCGCTATGGCCGCCATCATCGCCATGCTTGCGCTGCCGTCAATGCTCGTGTCGCGCATTAGCCCAAGCACAACGTTGAGGTTTGCGTAGCCTCTCATCTCAGGTGGCCGGCCATTTGCTGCTGCATTTCGCGGGCTTTTTTGCCTGCAGCGCTGGCAAAGTTTTCGCTGCTGTCGGCAAAGATAATCGCGCGCGAGGAGCTTACCAGCAGCCCACAGCGGCTGTTCATGCCGTGCTTTGCTACCTCGCCTAAGCTGCCACCCTGCTCGCCTACCCCCGGCACCAGCAGAAAATGTTCGGGAGCTATCCGGCGAATGTTCGACAGCATCTCGGCTTTGGTTGCGCCCACCACGTACATGGTATTGTCGGTATTGCCCCACGTCATGGAGGTTTTGAGCACTCGCTCGTAGAGCATTTCTCCGCTTGCGCCGGTGGGCATCAGCTCAAAGTCGGAGGCCGAGGGGTTGGAGGTGAGCGCCAGCAGCACAGCCCACCTGCCGGCGTACTCCAGAAACGGCTGCACCGTGTCGCGCCCCATGTAGGGCGAAAGCGTGACGGCATCCACATCCATTTTCCCAAAAAAAGCCTCAGCGTACAGGCGCGAGGTGTTGCCAATATCGCCGCGCTTGGCGTCGGCAATGATGAGCATGCTGGGGTAGCGCCGGCGAATGTAGCGCACGGTTTGCTCCAGCTGCACCCAGCCGGCAGCTCCACACGCCTCGTAGAACGCCACGTTGGGCTTGTAGGCCACCGCATACGGCGCTGTAGCATTTACGATGGCCTTGTTGAACGTTAGCATTGGGTGCGGCTCGCGCTGCAAGTGCGCCGGCAGCTTGCTAACATCCGAATCCAAGCCCACGCATAGAAAAGACTGCTTGCGCCGGATTTGCTCGTATAGCTGCTGTGCGTTCATCCGCCTCCTAATTCTTCAGCATGTAGTACACCTCGTTGAAGCGCAGCTCTTTCTTAAATTCGGGGATGGTGGTGGCGCTGTCGATGGCCACCATCTCGATGTCGGCAATGTCGGCGTAGTCCTCCATGTACTCGCGCGTGAGGGGGAAGCTGAAAGCGGTGTGGTGCGTACCTCCGGCGTAAATCCACGCGGCGGCGCCCACCTCAAGGTTGGGCTGCGGAACCCACAGGGCGCTTGCCACGGGCAGCTTTGGCAGCGCGGCCTCGGGCTTGATGACATCCACCAGATTTACAATCATGCGGAAGCGGTTGCCCATGTCCACCACCGTTGCGGCAACGCCTGCGCCTTCGTGCGCGGTGAACACTAAGCGCGCGGGGTCTGCCTTACCGCCAATGCCCAGCGGGTGCACCTCCATGCGCGGCTTTGCGCCGGCGATGGTCGGGCAGATTTCGAGCATGTGCGCCTGCAGGATGGCACCTTTGCCTTTGAAGTGGTAGGTGTAGTCTTCCAGAAACGATGTGCCGCCGTCAAGCCCGTGCGCCATAGCTTTCATGGTGCGCACCAGCGCGGCGGTCTTCCAGTCGCCCTCGGCGCCAAAGCCGTACCCCTCCGCCATCAGCCGCTGCGCCGCCAGCCCCGGCAGCTGGTTGATTTCGTGCAGCGCGTCGAAGTTGGTGGTGAACGCCTTTGCTCCCTTTTCCTCCAAAAACATGCGCAGCGCCACCTCTATGCGGGCGGCCTCGCGCACCTGAGCGTGGTCTTTGCCGCCTTTTTTGGCGCTGCCGGCAAAGTCATACTCTTTTTCGTAGGTATCCACCAGCTCGTCCACCTGCTGCTCGCCAACCTTTTTCACCGCTGCGGCAAGGTCGCCAATGGGGGAGTAGTCCACGTGGTAGCCCAGGCGGATTTCGGCGTCCACCTTGTCGCCGTCGGTTACGGCCACGTTGTTCATGTTGTCGCCAAAGCGGATGATGCGCATGTCCTGAGCGTCCGCCCATGCTGCTGCCACGCGCATCCACACGGCAATGCGCTCGTGCACCTTGGGGTCTTGCCAGTGCCCTGCCACCACCTTGCGGTTTTTGCGCATACGCGAAACGATATGCCCAAACTCGCGATCGCCGTGGGCGCTCTGGTTGAGGTTCATGAAGTCCATGTCGATTTCGCTCCACGGAATTTCTTTGTTGAACTGCGTGTGCAGGTGCAGCAGCGGTTTTTTGTAGCCTTTCAGCCCGCGAATCCACATTTTTGCGGGCGAAAAGGTGTGCATCCACGTGATGATGCCTGCGCACCTCGCGCTGGCGTTGGCGGCGCTCAGCGCGGCAGTAACCTCAGCCGACGAGTTCACCGTACCCTTGTAGACCACCTTAACGGGCAGGTTGCCCGAGGCGTTAAGCCCTGCCACCATTTCGTTGGAGTGGGCATCCACATGTTTCACTGCATCACCGCCGTAGAGCAGCTGCGCTCCGGTTACAAACCAGATTTCAAAGTTCTCAAAATTAAAGTTTTGCATGGTAATTTTTTTTTTGGTTTAAACAAATATAAATTGCTAAAGTACAAAGTCGCTATACATTTCCAAAATCGCAGTGCTTTATTTTGGTAATAATGCGCTGTCCGCTTCGCGCCAGCAAATCCACGGCGGGCTTCAGCACCAGCCCTTCGGCGTCGTAGTCCTTGTTTTCGGCAATGGCCGACTTGAACCCTTTTTTTACAAAATCCACCGCCTCCTGCAGCGTTCCGTAGCCAACAACGGGCACAATGGGGATGCCCAGCTGCTGCGCCAGCGCCTCGCAGTCTATCCGCTTGAGCCACCAGCTGCCTATTCTGACATCGAACAGGATAAAGCCCACCTGCTTCCGCATGTAGTTGCCGCCTTTTTGGATTTTCACGCCGTAGCCCTCGCCGTAGAGCGTAACGCTGACTTCGCCCTCGCCCTCGCCCTGCGGCTTAAAAACCTGCTGCATCAGCTCTGGCGTGAATTTCTCCTGCAGCATTTGCAGCAGGTGCTCCGGAATGTCGGCTTTGTCGGTTCGCCCGCCAAAGAGCGTCTGCACGCCGTTCCAGTGGACGCGAATGTTCGTACCGTCAACTTTTTCCGTCCACTCCCAGCGGTTATCCTTCAGGTACTCAAACTCGGGCTGCGACCACTCGCCAGCGAGCATCCGCTTGCTCTTGTCGGCCATGTCGCGCTTGTAAATAGTGTTGATTTTTTGGTAGGTTGTCATCATTGTACTTTTCACATAAAAACGAATAGCAAATATAGCAAAAACCATGCAAAAATACGGTGCATACTCAAAAAAAAAATGCTGCGGGCACCGGGTGAGAGCAGGGGTAGCGCTCAGCGCCTCTTACCTCATCTCCTACCGAAATACCCTCATTCGGTCAAGCGCTCGCTGGTAGGCGGTGGCGTTGTTGACGTGCTGCGCAAAAGTTTTGGCAAACGAGTGGTAGCCAGAGAAGTCGGGTTTGGCGCAAAAGAACAGGTAGTCGTGCTCCTTGTAGCTCAGCACGGCGTCTACCACCGTGGGCGAGGGCGTGCAGATGGGGCCGGGCGGCAAGCCCAGCCGCAGGTAGGTGTTGTAGGGCGACGGCAGCTGGGTATGCGATCGCAAAACGCGGCGCACGCTGAAGTTCCCCATGGCGTAGCGCACCGTAGGGTCGGCCTGTAGCGGCATGTTCTTGCGCAGCCGGTTGATGTACACCCCCGCAATGGTCGGCATTTCGTCCTCCTGCAGCGTTTCCTCCGCAACAATAGACGCCAAAATCACCGCCTCAACGCGCGACATTCTCAAGCGCTTGAGCTTCTGCTCGCGGTTGTTGGCGCTCCAAAAGCTGTTCCACTCCCTGTACATGCGGTTCAAAAAGTCGTCCACGCTCGCGTTCCAGTACAGCTGGTAGGTGTTGGGGATAAACATTGCCGTAAAATTTTCGGAGGTAAACCCGTAGCTGCTGGCTACGGCCTCGTCCGTCATGGCCCGCAGCAGCGCTGCCGAGTCCGGCTCTATTTGCTGCGCTATAACGCCGGCGAGCCGCTGGCGCGTCCGCGCGCTGTGAAAGCGTAAATCAACGGGCGTTTGGGCACCCGACATCAACATGTATATCAGATGCTTGTTGCCCATGCCGGGGGTTACTTTGTAGCAGCCGGAGTAAATTGTCCGGCCATACCCTAACCTTTTTGCAGCGTGAACAAAGCTGGTAGGATTTTTTACAATTCCTTCTTTGATAATGCCGGATAGCGCATCCTTCCTTGTGGAGCCGGTAGGAATGTAAACCAAGCGGCCTTCGCTGGGCACGTTCACGTTGGGCTTGTAGAGCTCAACGTAGAAGTAGTACAGCACGCCCGTAAGCACACCCATTGCAAGTGCGCCTGATATGAGCAGCAGCCTCATACGCATGCTATTGAAGAAAAAAGGGAAGCAAATCATAGTAAACAAGCGGCAAAGTTACGCTTATTTACTCGTGCAGTAAAGCGTATGCTCATGTATTTTGTTTAACTTTGCAAAAAAATGCGCTCCTGCGCTTTGCCTTGTTGTGTACTAACGGGTTTGTATTTACAGCGTTTTATGGTAAGTAAAGAAATTAGAATATTAGTTGAGGTTTACGGCGGCCTGCGGGAGCTGCGGCCAGAGGAGCAGCAGCTGGTGCAGCGCGCCCAAAAAGCCTCCGAGCTGGCCTACGCGCCGTACTCCCGCTTTCGGGTTGGGGCGGCAGCATTGCTGGACAACGGCGAGGTTGTGTCCGCCGGCAACCAGGAAAATGCGGCATACCCATCGGGGCTTTGCGCCGAGCGCACAGCCTTGTTCTACGCAGGCGCAAAATTTCCGGCAGCGGCGGTGAAGGCCATTGCCATAGCAGCGCAAGCCGAAGGTCGCTTTTGCCGGCGCGCGGTGTGCCCCTGCGGCGCCTGCCGGCAGGTGATGCTCGAGTGCGAAAAGCGCGGCGGGCAGCCTCTCCGCGTCATCATGTACGGCGAAAATCAGGTTGTGGTGGCGCAAAGTGCGCTTGACCTTCTGCCCCTGTCGTTCGAGCTGAAGTAAGTCTCAAGTTTGCTGGGTAAGCTTCTTGCCGCCGCTCCCTTGCGCCATCAGCTTTTGCAGGGCATACATTTCGTCGCGGTGCGAGGCGGCGGCAACAAAGTCGAGCGCTTTTGCGGCGGCCTCCATAGCATTTTTTTCGCGGTTTATGGCTTTTTGCAGCTCGGGTATGCTCATGTACTGCAATACAGGGTCGGCAGCAATGCTAACCTCCGCAGGCTCTGCATAGTAGTTTACCGTTGGCTTAATATCTTCGCCCGAAAGAATGGCGCGGTTGCTCTTTATCACCTGCGTGGGCGTGATGCTATTTTTTTCGTTATACGCCAGCTGCTTCTCGCGGCGGCGGTTGGTTTCGCTGATGGTCTGCTGCATGGAGTGCGTAACCTTATCGGCGTACATGATGACCAGGCCGTGCACGTGGCGGGCTGCGCGGCCTGCCGTTTGCGTGAGCGAGCGCGCGTCGCGCAGGAATCCCTCCTTATCGGCATCGAGGATGGCTACCAGCGAAACCTCGGGCAGGTCTAAGCCCTCGCGCAGCAGGTTTACCCCAACCAGCACATCGAACAGCCCTTTGCGCAGGTCTTCCATAATCTGCACGCGCTCCAGCGTGTCCACGTCGGAGTGAATGTAGCGGCAACGAATTTGCGCTTTCTCCAAAAATTTGGTCAGCTCCTCGGCCATGCGCTTGGTGAGCGTGGTAACCAGCACGCGCTCGTCTTTTTCTGCGCGAATCAGAATTTCTTCAATCAAATTATCCACCTGGTTGCAGCTTGGCCTCACCTCTATAATCGGGTCGAGCAAGCCCGTAGGCCGTATAAATTGCTCGATAACAACGCCTTGACTTTTTTTCAGCTCGTAGTCGGCGGGCGTGGCGCTGACGAACACCGCCTGCGGAATGAGCGCCTCGAACTCCTCGAACTTGAGCGGGCGGTTGTCTATCGCTGAGGGCAGGCGGAATCCGTACTCCACCAGGTTCTGCTTGCGCGAGTGGTCGCCGCCGTACATGGCGTGCACCTGCGGCATGGTTACGTGACTCTCGTCCACCACGAGCAAAAAATCTTTTGGGAAGTAGTCGATGAGGCAAAACGGTCGCGAGCCGGCGCTGCGTCCGTCGAAGTAGCGCGAGTAGTTCTCAACGCCGGAGCAGTAGCCCAGCTCTTTCATCATTTCAATATCGTACTCCACGCGCTGCTTCAGCCGCTTTGCCTCCAGCAGCTTGCCTATGGATTCAAAAAACTCGCACTGCTTCATCATGTCATCCTGAATGCTGTTGATGGCGGCGTTCATGCGCTCTTTGGTGGTGATGAAGATGTTGGCAGGGTACACCCGCGCCTCGCTGAGGCGCTCAATCAGGCCGCCGTTGACGGGTTCAAACATTTCGATTTTTTCCACCTCGTTTCCGAAAAAAACAAAGCGGTAGGCAAAATCGCCGTAGGCGGCGTGCACGTCCACCGTATCGCCCTTGACGCGAAAGGTGCCGCGCTTCAGCTCCAGCTCGTTGCGCGAGTAGAGGCTGTCCACGAGCGAGTAGAGCAGCTTTTGGCGGCTCAGCTTCTGCCCTACTTTTACGGAAATGGTGTTGCTATGAAAATCATCCGGATTGCCAATGCCGTAAAGGCACGACACGCTCGAAACAACAATCACGTCGCGCCGCCCCGACAGCAACGCTGAGGTGGCGCTCAGGCGCAGCTTTTCAATTTCGTCGTTTATGGCGAGGTCTTTTTCGATGTAGGTGTCGGTGGTGGGGAGGTAAGCCTCGGGCTGGTAGTAATCGTAGTACGACACGAAGTACTCCACGGCGTTGCGCGGGAAGAACCCCTTGAACTCGCCGTAGAGCTGCGCCGCCAGCGTTTTGTTGTGGCTCAGCACCAGCGTGGGGCGCTTGAGCTGCGCTACCACGTTGGCTATGGTAAACGTTTTGCCCGAGCCTGTTACCCCCAGCAGCGTGTTGTACGGCGTGCCGCTACGCAACGCCGCCACCAGCTCGGCAATGGCTGCCGGCTGGTCGCCGGTGGGCTTATATTCGGAGGTTAATTCAAAATCCAAGAGGCTTCAATTTATCAGCGCAAAGGTAGCATTAAATTGTCAGATTACACGCAAACGCATAAATAAAAGACACGCACCCGCAGCGCCAGTTAGCGCTAACCATCACAAAAGAAATGTGCAAAAAAGCGAATTGCGCCCCCCCCCCTCGTCAAACGTAGCTGTGTATTCCTCCCAGCAAAAACGTTACCCCAAAGAACGTCATCAACACGGCAAGGCTGGCCGCCGCGCAGTAGCGGTGAAAGTTCTTTGGCGTGCGGAAAAAGGCGAAGCTCCTCCTGTGGAGCGGCACGGCGTACACCAGCAGCGTTATGAGCGCCCACGTTTCCTTTGCATCCCAGCCCCAGTAGCGCCCCCACGAAATGTTGGCCCACACCGCGCCAATGAATATCCCCGCCGCCAGCAGAAACAGCGCAGGGTACAGCAGCGCTGAACTCCAGCGGTAGAGGCGCTCGGACTGCCGCCGCAAGCACAGCGCAACAACGCTCGCTACCGTAATAAACAGAATCAGCGCATACGATACCATGATGACGGACACGTGCGCCGCCAGCATGGGGGTGCGCAGCACCGGCGTCATGGGGTTGATTTGCGAAATGTAGCCCCACACCGCCGCCACCGCAAGGGCAAGGCAGAGCGTCCCCCGCCGGCCTGCGCGAAGCCACAGCAGCCACAGCATAGCCCCTCCCAGCAGCAGGT